>JASHYD010000587.1 GCA_030043175.1 Xanthobacteraceae bacterium
GTGCGTTGGCTTGGGGCGTGGGGCTCGCCGGTAGCCAGCTTCCTAGAGGTTCACATAGTCCGGTTGCGCGGCAAGAGCGAAGAGCTACAATCACGTACACGCCCTGTCGGTGTGGGAACGCGACCATATGGTCGATTCTGCAAATACGCTTGACACGTCACGCAAGGAAGAGGAAGGCGACAGGCGCATCGAAGAACAGCGCCGCCTGCTGTGGCAGTTACGCGGACATTGTACGGAATGCGGCGGCGCGATTGAAGGTGTTAAGGGAGCGGGCTTCGTCATGATGACCGGATGTCCTGTTTGCCAAGTGTGTCATCGGCGAACACCGCGGCGCGTACTAGGACGGGATTGAAGGTACAATTTCGGGTCCCGGTCCTTGTTTGCGAGGAGCTTCGGCAGGGGCCGGGGCTCCGTACGCAAACTCGCCGGAGGTAACAGCCTGGCGTGAGATTGGCAAGCTGCACGAACCATTTGATCCGGGGGATCCTCATTATTGAGGGAGGCCTTCAACCGCGTATACGCGGAAATATGAGGCATATTTCTGGCCAAGCAGCAGGGCGTCCCTCCACGCCGCGGAGCGACTCCATTCTTGGGCTTTATCCAGGCTCTCGAATCGAAACAGAACAACAGATTTAGCGGGGTCACCAGCAATCGACAGATCATTTCCCAACCCCCCTGGCAGCGCGCCGCCACCGCGGAGGAATTTGCCTCCGTGGTCCCGAACGGATTTCTGAGCGGCTGGTACGTACTCTTTGGCATATGCATCATTGTTCGTGGGAGTGAACTCAAAAACGACATAGGCGGCAGGTTTAGCCTGAGCGTGGACGCCCTGAACTAATGCGGCAGCAATACCTACACAGAATATCGCTGCGGCAGAGATCAACAAAAAAGGACGTTGCATGGTTTACCTCCAATTGTAGGGCTAACACAGCAAAGACGCTGCTAAGAGCTAAGGCCGTCTGAAAAACGAGACGATAGTGCTGTTAGATAATTCGGTGCCACCCGGTTCCGTTGCATGACACTGCGCACAATCAGGCCCAAATTTGGGACCACTACAATTCTGGTGCTGCACAGCGGGAGCGACTTCGGGCCGTCACGCCGCTTTTCCGCGCGCTAAGGCGTGCACGTCAGCGGTGGTCAGGGCTTTGCCACCAATGCCCCAGTCGCCGCTTTCCACCTCCTCCACCACGCACCAGGTGACGCCGCGTATGTTCTCGCCTTCGATCGAGACCATGGCATCCGTCAATTTACTGATAATCTGGGCCTTCTGTTCTTTGCTGAACACGTCCTTGATGACGCGAACCTGGATGAGGGGCATTCGATTCCTCCGATCGTCTGTCAACGAGTGGTTGTCGAGTCATGCAGGGAGACGAGTATTTCTGCTTGCTCCGACTGCTTGACACGGGGGTCATCGTGCCGAACACTGGCCGTGAATGTAATAGACAGTTTGGCTGTCAGTCGGCATGACTGTACTGGTCCGGCGACCGGGCCAATTCAACGGGAGGGGAATCGGCATGCTGCCGCTCACCATCAGCCAAAATAGCGGCCAGCCCCTCTGCGATCAGATTGTTGCCGAGATCAAGAGACAGATTGACGATCGACATCTGCGGCCGGGCAGCAAGTTGCCGTCGATTCGCAACTTTGCCGAAACTCACAATGTCAGCCGCTTCACGGTGGTCGAGGCGTACGATCGCTTGGTCGCAATGGGCTATCTACATTCGCGCCGCGGCGCCGGGTTCTACACGGCCACTCCATCCAAGCATGGAGAGGCTGCGCATCCCACGCCCTCCGATAATCACAAGCGCAATGAGCAACTGGTCTGGCTCATCCGCCGACTGCTGGAGGCCGACGAGAGCACTGTCCTTGCAGGTGGCCCATGGTTGCCGAATTCGTGGCTCGATGAAGCTGGCATCCGCCAGAGCCTGAACGTGCTGGCGCGCAAGAACGGCGCCTTTCTACTGGAATACGGGCAACCATTCGGATATCTGCCGTTGCGCGAACATCTCGCGCAGATGCTGGCAGCACTCGGCATCGCCGCCCGCGCAGGCCAAATTCTGCTGACGCAGGGCACCAGCCAGGCACTGGAACTCGTTATCCGTTATCTGCTCAAGCCCGGCGACACAGCGCTCGTGGACGATCCCGGCTATTACAACATGTTCGGCAACCTGCGCCTGCAAGGCGCCGACATGCTGGCAGTGCCGCGCAATCGCGATGGGCCTGATCTCGCGGTGCTTGAAGAACTGGCCGCAGCACACCGGCCAAAGGCCTATTTTACCCAGTCGGTGATGCAGAACCCGACGGGAACCGATATGAGTCCGCATGTGGCCTTCAAGGTGCTGCAGGCCGCGGAGCGCCACAATTTCTTGGTGGTGGAGGATGACATCTTTTGCGATCTGCAGGCGAAGGTTACGCCGCGCCTTGCGACGCTTGATCAGCTCAACCGCGTCATCTATGCACGCAGTTTTTCAAAGACGCTGTCAGGGAGTCTGCGTGTCGGCTTTGTTGCCTGTGCGGAGAACATTGCCAAGGAACTCGCCGACATCAAAATGCTCACTAGCATCACGACATCTCAATTCACCGAGCGTTTGGTGTATCTGATGCTGGTGAATGGTCACTACCGCAAATACCTGTC
>JASHYD010000588.1 GCA_030043175.1 Xanthobacteraceae bacterium
TGGTGCGGGCGGAGGGATTTGAACCCCCACGACTTTCGTCACTGGAACCTAAATCCAGCGCGTCTGCCAGTTCCGCCACGCCCGCAAAGGGTTTGCCGGTCCGACGCGCGGCGCGGCTTATATCATGGCCGGGCGCGGCGGCGCACGCGAAAAATCGCTCGTCCCCCTGTCGAAAAGGCCGCCCGCGGTGCGCCCGGACCGATGGAAAACTCCCGACGCCGCCGAAGCCGTGCTAGGTTTCCCGCATCGCAATAGCTTCGCCAACGCAAAGAAACCCGATGAGCTTGAACATCGATACGGCGCGTAGCGCCGCGCAATTTGTGGTGATCCCGACCGGGGCCGCGCTCGGCGCCGAGGTCAAGGCGGGCGATCTGCGCGCGATCGACGATGCCGGCTTGTCCCGGATCATCGCGGCTTGGCACACTCACTGCGTGCTGCTGTTTCGCGATCAGGCGCTGAGCGACCGCGACCTCATCGCCTTCAGCCGCCGCTTCGGCGATCTCGACATAGCGCCGATCCAGGAGAACGGCCGGCGCTTTGTCGAAGGCATGCCGGAAATCTACATCGTCTCCAACGTCAAGGTGAACGGCGAAGCGATCGGCAGCCTCGGCGACGGCGAGGCGGTGTGGCACACCGACATGTCCTATCTCGACGTGCCGCCCAAAGCGAGCATGCTCTATGCTCTCGAGATCCCGCCGCGTGGGGGGAACACCTCGTTCTGCTGCATGTATTCGATCTACGAGGCGCTACCTTCCGCCCTCAAGGCGCGCATCGAGGGCCTCAAGATCAAGCACGATGGCACCTACAACAGCGGTGGTTACGTGCGCCAGGGCGTGGCGGTGAGCGATGACCCGCGTCTCTCTCCGGGGGCGCTGCATCCGCTCGTGTGCACCCATCCCGACACCGGACGGCGCTTGCTCTATCTCGGCCGCCGCCGCAACGCTTATCTCGCCGGACTCGACCTTGCGGCATCCGAAGCCTTGCTCAGCGAGTTGTGGGGCCACGTGGCGCAGCCGGAATTCGCGTGGGAGCACGTGTGGCGCGTTGGCGATCTCGTGCTGTGGGATAATCGCTCCACCATGCATCGGCGCGACGCATTCGATGCCAATGCACGGCGAATCATGCATCGCACCCAAATCAGGGGCGAGGCGCGGCCCAGCTGACTGAGATCGGACGCGAATACGCATGTAGCGAGAGACCTGCTGGCCGATCAAACCCACAAGGTCGCAGTCGTCCTCGAACCCAAGCAGGCCGTCGAGTTGCGGCGCTACCGCAGATAGTGACCGACGGGGAGGATGAGCAGGAGGGGGGCTGCAGCGATTGTAAGTCGCCATCGTCTTGTCACGGCGGACGGCGTTGCGTCCGCAAACCCTCACCAAGCGCGCAGCATGAACGGGCGGCTAGCGCGCTTGGACCCGGAAGTGGTCCCGGAAGGTCACCCCGCGATCTGCAACGCTGGTCTCGGGGAGCACAGGGGGCCCATTGTTCGGGCAGGACTAACGGTGGCCGAGTTCCGGGCTTTATTGTAAAACCGCTTCGGGGTTGTGACGCACCCGGCGAGGAACTTCCCCCATGGAGCATTGACAATGAAACGGCGCGATCTTTTGGCTTACGGTGCCGCGACGCTGTGCTTTGGCACCACCGCAGCATCGCGCGCCCTCGCGCAGGCCAAGTATCCGGACCGGCCGATCAAGCTCGTCGTTCCTTTCGTGCCGGGCGGTGTCAATGACATCGTGGCGCGCCTGTGGGTGGACCGGGTGAAGGCGGCGTTGGGCGCCGTGTACATCGAAAACCAGGGCGGCGCCGGCGGCGCGGTCGGCGCCGCCGCGGTCGCCCGCGCGCAGCCTGACGGATACACCCTTCTGCTCGGCGGTGCCGGCTCCCAGGTGCTCAATCCGATCGCCATGTCAAAGCCACCCTACGATCCGATCAAGGATTTCGAGCCGATCGCGATCCTTGCGACAACATCGCTGGCCATCGCGGTGACGCCCGCGTTACCCGTGCACGGGCTCAAGCAGCTCATCGCTTACGCAAATGCCAATCCGGGCAAGCTCGTCTATGGGTCCGCCGGCACCGGATCGATGACCCACCTCGCCGGCGAGCTGTTCAAGTCGCTGGCCGGCACGCCCGATATCGTGCATGTCCCCTACAAGGGCTCCGGAGCGTCGATCACCGATGTAATCAGCGGACAGGTGCCGATGATCATCGCCAACATCACCGGCCAGGTGCTGGAACTCCACAAATCGGGCAAGCTGCGGTTGATTGCGGTGACGGGACCCGAACGCCTCGTCGCGGATCAGGACATCCCGACCGCGGTGGAATCCGGGCTGCCCAAGATGATCTCGGTCAACTTCACAGGCCTGTTCGCGCCGGCGAGGACGCCAAAGCCGATCATCGAGCAGATCGCCGGCGCTACCGCTTCGGCTCTCGCAAGCGAGGAGGTGCGCAAGAACCTGATCGAGCAGGGGCTCGAGCCGTATCCCGGTTCGACGCCGGAAAAGACCCGGCGCTTCGTTGAGGATGATATCGCGCGATGGACGCCGGTCGTCCGCGCGATCGGGTTGAAACTGAATTAAAATCGTAGGGCCGATTCCGCCCTCAGTGGCGTAGGCGCAATAGCCAAACCTATTGCGCCGAGGGGCGGCCCGGATCACGGGTTGCTAATCCGCCCTAGGGGTCTGTGAAGAGGGGAGTTAAACCATGCTACCACTTTCTGCGCGTCTTGCCGCACTCGTTGCCGCCGGCGTCATCGTCTACCTGCCGGCGGCGCGCGGCGCCGAATTTACATTGATGCCGAGCCCCCAGACGGTGCACGTCGGCTATTTCAGCGCCGCACTGAAACCGGTGCTGACGGTCAATTCCGGCGACATTGTCACAATCGAATCCGTCGGGGGCCCTGATCCGGCCGATGTTGACGCGTCGGGGGTCGTTCCTGCGAGCGCCGTTCCGGAGCATACACGCACCATCCGCCGGGAAGTGACAGATCGCGGCCCGGGTCCGCACATTTTGACGGGGCCGGTATTTGTCCAAGGCGCGATGCCGGGAGACGTGCTCGAGGTTCGTATCCTCGATATCGATTTCCCGGTGCCTTACGGCTTCAATGCCCAGCGCCCTTACACCGGTGCGCTACCGGATGAATTTCCCGGCTTCTTCCAGCGCATCATCCCGATTGATCGCGCCGCCAAGACCGCGACATTGGCGCCGGGTGTGGTGGTGCCTGTGCGGCCGTTCTTTGGGGTCATGGGGGTTGCTCCGCTCCCCACCATGGGCCGCATCAGCAGCGGACCGCCAGGCGTTCACACCGGCAACATCGACAACAAAGACATCGGTGTCGGCGCGACTCTCTATATGCCGGTCTATGCGCCGGGCGCGTTGTTCTCGGTCGGCGACGCCCATGCGGCCCAGGGCCAGGGCGAGGTCGATCTCACCGCCATCGAAACCGCGCTGCGCGGCAAATTCCAGTTGATAGTGCGCAAGGACTTAAAGCTCACCTGGCCGCGCGCGGAAACGCCGACCCACTGGATCGTCATGGGACTTAACCCGAACCTCGAGGACGCCATGAAGATGGCGGTGCGAGAGACCATCCTTTTCATCACTCAGCGCTTCCCCAAGTTGTCCCGCGAGGAGGCCTACATGATCGCGAGCGTCGCGGTCGACTACCACGTGACCCAGGTGGTCGACGGAACCAAGGGCATCCACGGGATGATCCCGAAGGCGATTTTCGTCGGGCAGTGAGGAGTTAAAGCTGGGAGGATGGGTTGAGCGCAAGCCCAGAGCATTTTTGATTCGCTTGACCTACATTCTATGCTGCCATCGCCCGGTTTTAACCGCCGGGCGATCGAGTAACCGTCGGCCATGCATGCGGGATTGCTCGGTCAAGCCGGGCACCGACGCCGGCAGGGTCAACGATCGCAAAATACGCCAAACCAACCAAAACCGGGAGGAAACAGATGGGGATTCATCACCCAATTTCGCGGCGGCGCATGCTTGCCCTATCGGCGGCGGCCGGCGGCTTTGCCGTCACCCGTGCCCGCGCACAGGCGGTCAAGCGAATCGAGCGGCTCGATCCGGCCCTCGACAACATCATTGCGGCATCCGAACCCATCAAGGAACTCGCCAGCGGCTTTGGCGGCGATCTCGGCCCGGCGGAAGGGCCGGTATGGATCAAGGAAGGCGGCTATCTCTTGTTCAGCGATATTCACAACAGCCGCCGCATGAAATACACGCCCGGTGAGGGCGTCAGCGTCTTCCTGGAGCCGACCGATCGGGCTAACGGGCTCACGCGCGATCTGCAGGGCCGTGTCCTCGCCTGCGAACACGACACGCGACGGGTCACACGGCGCGAGCTCGACGGCAGCCTGACGGTGATTGCCGCGAGCTTTCAAGGGCGGCGATTCAACCGCCCGAATGACGTTGTGGTGAAATCTGACGGCGCCATCTACTTCACGGATCCGGGCGGCCCCGCGGTTCCCGAGCAATGGGATTTGACTCATACCGGCGTCTACCGCGTGTCGGCCGATCTCGGCACGCTGACGCTGCTGGTCAGCGATTTCATTGTGCCCAACGGGCTCGCGTTCTCGCCCGACGAAACCATCCTCTATATCAACGATTCCCGGCGCGGGCATATCCGCGCCTTCGACATGCTGGCGAATGGCACCTTGGCGAGGCAAACCGATCGCGTCTTTGCCGACCTGCGCGGCCCTGAGCCCGGCGTGCCCGACGGCATGAAGGTCGATGTCGCCGGGAATGTCTACTGCGGCGGTGCGGGTGGGCTCTATATCCTCGACTCTAAGGGTAAGAAGCTCGGCCGTATCGTTCACGGCCAGCCGGCGACCACCAACCTCGGTTTCGGCGGCAACGACTGGAAGACCTTGTTCTTCACCAGCCGCAGCACGCTGGGGTCGGTCAACCTAAAGATCGCCGGCATCCCGGTGCCGGTCGCCAAGAAAGCGTGATCGCAGCCAAATCTTTCAGCATTGCGCCCGTGCCGTCGATCCAAGGCGAATGAGCGACGGCGCAAAGCCCACCCCGGTCTCCCGGTTAGGTAAAATCGCGTTCAGGGCCTGCGCAAGCGGCTACAGAGCGCGGTTCTACCGACCTACGACGATCACTCTCAAACGCGCATTGGAGGAAACCTCATGACCAATCATTTCAACATGTCTCGGCGGGAAATGCTGGCGATGTCGGCCGCCGCAGGCGGCCTCGCGATCACCGGCAGCGGTCGTGGATTCGCACAACAGCCCGCATCGCGCATCGAGCAACTCGATCCGGCGCTGGAAAAGATCATCTCCACATCGGAACCGATCAAATCCATCGCCGACGGCATGGGCGGTCCGCTCGGACCGGTGGAGGGGCCGGTGTGGTGGAAAGAAGGCGGCTATCTGCTGTTTAGCGACATAAATGCCAGCAAGCGCATGAAGTACACGCCCGGCCAGGGCGTCAGCGTGTTCCAGGAGCAGACCAACCAGGCCAATGGTCTCACCCGCGACCTCCAGGGCCGGCTGCTCGCCTGCGAGCATGAGACGCGCCGCGTGATTCGCCAGGAACTCGATGGCTCGACCACGGTCATTGCCAACAGCTTCCAGGGCCAGCGTCTCAACCGACCAAACGATGTGGTGGTGAAGTCCGACGGCTCGATCTACTTCACTGACCCGTGGACCAGTCCAGAAATTCCGCAGCAATGGGACATGACCTTCATGGGCGTCTATCGGGTCACGCCCGATCTCGGGACCATCACCCTGCTGGTCGATGATTTCCTGCTGCCCAATGGGCTTGCGTTCTCGCCAGACGAAAGCGTGCTCTATGTCAACGATTCGCGCCGCCGCCATATCCGCGCCTTCGACGTCGCGGCGAACGGAACGCTCGCCAAGCAGTCTGACCGCGTGTTTGCCGATCTCGGCGGGCCGGAATCGGGTGTGCCAGACGGCATGAAAGTGGATTCGCTCGGCAACGTCTATTGCGGCGGCGCCGGCGGCATCTACATCCTCGACCCCAAGGGCAAGAAGCTCGGCCGCATCGTGCACGGCCAGCCAGCCACAACCAACATCGGCTTCGGCGGCGGCGACTGGAAAACGCTGTTCTTCACCAGCCGCAGCATGCTGGGCTCGGTCAACCTTAAAGTCGCCGGTATCCCGGTGCCGGTCGCAAAGAAAGCGTAGCCAGCACCGCCGCGGTGCAATGCCCTACGCCTTTGCGCTCTCGCGCGTCGGGCAAAATCGCATTCGAGGTCCCTGTCCGTGGCTTGCAGAATGCGATTTTGCCTACCGACGCGCACGCCTTTTGGAGGCATATCATGACCACGCAACCCCGCATCTCTCGCCGGCACCTGTTGGGCCTTTCGGCTGCTGCTGCCGGCGGCGCTGCTGCCGGCGAACTTGGCGCAGCGCCGGCACAGGAACGTCTTGCATTTCCGGCCGAAGTGGTGCTCACACCGCGCATCGACCGTTTTGCCCCGGCGCTCGACAACATCATCTCCGTCTCCGAGCCGATCCGCGAGATCGCGGGCGGCTTTGGTGGCCCGCTTGGCCCTACGGAAGGGCCGCTATGGTGGAAGGAAGGCGGCTACCTCCTTGTTCAGCGACATCAATGCCAGCAAGCGGATGAAATATATGCCCGGCCAAGGCGTGACGGTGTTCCAGGAGAATACCCATCAGGCCAACGGCCTAGGCCTGACCCGCGACCTGCAAGGCCGCCTGCTGGCCTGCGAGCACGAGACGCGCCGCGTCACCCGCCAGGAGCATGACGGCTCGATCACGGTGATCGCCAACAGCTTCCAGGGCCGCCGCCTCAATCGGCCGAACGATGTCATCGTCAAGTCCGACGGCTCGATTTATTTCACCGATCCGTGGTCGAGCCCGCTCGTTCCCGAGCAATGGGATCTCCCGTTTTCCGGCGTCTATCGCCTCACACCCGATCTCGGCGCCATCACGCTTCTCCTCGACGATATGATCTTCCCCAACGGGCTCGCCTTCTCGCCCGATGAAAGGGTGATCTATATCGACGATTTTCGGCGCGGCCATATCCGCGCCTTCGATCTGCTTCAAAACGGCACGCTCGCCAAGCAGACCGACCGGGTATTTGCGGACCTCACCGGTGCCGAGCCCGGCGCCCCTGATGGCCTAAAGGTCGACACGGTCGGAAACGTGTATTGCGGTGGCGCGGGCGGAATCTATATTCTTGACCCACAGGGCAAAAAGCTCGGTCGCATCGTCCATGGCCAGCCGGCAACCACCAACATCGGCTTTGGCGGCGACGATTTGAAAACGTTGTTTTTTACCAGCCCGACCCATTTGGGCTCGGTCAACGTCAAGATCGCCGGCGTCCCGGCGCCACCCCCGAAAAGGACCTGAAGGGGAAGACGCATGAAATCGCAATTTGCAGCCTTGGTGGCGGGTGCAGCCATGCTGGCAGCGGGCGCGCCGGCGTCGGCGCATCATTCGTTTGCCATGTTCGACAACCTTCACCCGAAGGAAATCTCAGGCACCGTGAAGGAGTTCAGGTTCGTAAGCCCCCACACGATCCTGATCGTCACCGTCACAGGCGAGGACGGCGCCGAGAAGGATTGGATTCTCGAGGGCGGCGCGCCGGGCCTGCAGGTACGCGAGGGAATGACCTCCAGGAGCCTCAAACCCGGCGACGAGATCACGGTAACCATCAATCCGCTGCACAGCGGCGCGGAAGGCGGCTCGTTTGCGCCGGCGCAGGTCAGATTCAAGGACGGCCGCCCGGTGGTGGAGCCTAAACAATAGGGCTGCGGGGCCGTCGTCGCGATGAAATCGGCCGGCCCTCCTGCCGGTCGAGTATGGAGGGGCTTGCGATTGGCGGCGCTCGCGGCGACCACAAGGTCCCCCTGCAGCGGCCAATGTCGGAGGATGCCGCTCGTGCGCGCTCCTCCAAACCTGACTTCGCCATGGGGAGGAGAAGCATGTTGTTGCGAAGCGTGATGGGTTCGGTGGCGCTGGTTGTCGCCGTGGTCGCTGGGCCAGCGGCCGCTCAACAGCCGTTCGAGGAAAACAAATATCCCCCGATGGCCGGCCAGTGGCAGAGAGTAGGCCCGCTCGGCGTCTTCGACTCCACCAAGCCTCCTGCACGTGGCCAGCAAGCGCCGCTCACGCCGGAGTATCAGGCAAGATTCGAGGCCAATCTCGCCGAGGTGGCCAAGGGCGGCTCCGGCGACGACCCGGTCCACACCTGCATTCCGGAAGGCATGCCGCGGGCCATGAACCTGGTGCTGCCGATGGAGATCGTCATCACTCGCAACACCACCTACATCATCATGGAATATCTCAGCATGCTGCGCCGCATCTATACGGACGGGCGCTCATTCCCGACCGATGAAGATCCGTCGTGGATGGGATATTCGATCGGCAAATGGATCGACGAAGATGGCGATGGCCGCTTCGACGTGCTTGAGGTTGAGACCCGCAACCTGAAGAATCCCCGCACCTTCGATCCGAGCGGCCTGCCCGTGCATGACGACGCGGAGACCGTCGTCAACGAACGGTTCTATCTCGACAAGGCGAAGCCAGACATCCTCTACGACCAGATTACCGTAACCGATCACGCTCTCACCAGGCCATGGAGCGTCCTTAAGACCATGCGCCGCGAGAAAAAGCCGATCTGGGTGGAATCGATCTGCGCCGAGGGCAATGTCCATGTCAGCATCGGCGGCGAGCAATACATGGTGGGCAGCGACGGCCTGCTGATGCCCTTCAGGCAAGGACAGCCGCCCCCCGATTTGCGGCATTTCAACAAGAAGTAACGCGGCAATCGCGGCGCCACTGCTTTGACAGGCCGACCTCTGCACCATAAAGCTGAGTGACGAGGGTGCAAATGCCGAGCAATTAGCGCCTCCAATCGGGCGGCCGGCGCGCAAGAGCGCGCCTTTGCCAACCTGCGCCGGACCTATCGCGGGTCGGCGACGCGTCCCTGAAACAAGATGGCGCCCGACGTATCGTCGATGAGGTAGAACAGGAACGGATGGTCGACCCGAAACGACACCGGGGCAATCGGGCCCGCGATCACCGCTGACCGCGTGCCCACCGCCGTGGCGGCCGCCGCCTCGGTGCCCTCTTCTGCGACCTCGATGACGGCGCGATGCACGATCTGGTCGATGTGAATGCGTCCTTCTGCGGCCGGTCGGGCCGTCATACCGGAAAAGTCCGCGTCGCTCGGGTCGAAGGCTTTTTGAATGCCCGCTTGCTGCAATGGCGCCCTCAGGTCCGCCCTGAACTCGGCCTTGAAACGCGGCAGCGCGAGTGCAACGGGCTTTTTCGCTTGCCCGTCACGCAAGGCCGCAAACAGCTCGGCCAGTTCGTTCGCGCCGAGACGCCTCGCAACCGTGCCGACGCCCTCGATGTCGTCGGGCAGCACGATCACGAGGCCGAGCGCCGGGACTTGATAGGTTAGACGCAGCGCCCGATAGCCGCCGCGCGAGACCAGCGAAAAGCTGCCGGTCTGGTTCATCAATGCCACATCGGCCTTCTGCGACCGCGTGAGATTGAAGGCCTCGTTCTTGGTGAGAGCAGGCTCGAATACCGATGCCCAGCGGGCCTTGAAATAAACGGCATTGAGAAGGGTGGCGACAGAGGCAGGATCGATCTGATCGAGCATGCGGTCGATCTTGCCCTCGGTCTTCTGCGCGACCCAGCCGTTGATATCCGCAAGGCTCGCGTTGTTGAACACGTCGGCGGCGTATTTGGTCTGCAGCGCCGCGACATAGTCCGCGGAAACGAGGTCGCCACCCTTGAATAGCATCAGGGCGTTGGCGACGAGAAGCCTTCCGGAAGCCGGCGCCGCCGCGGGCGCAACGCAGCGGTTGCCGAGGAGCCGCAACCCCCCCGGGCACTGGTTCATCAAGTCGCCGCCAGGACGCGCTTCGCAGTTGCCTGCATTGACGCTGGTGCGCGGCGGGCAGACCGGCGGCGACGCGCTCTGGTCATAGCTGCTGAGGATCGAGAGCATTTCGGCATTCGCCGCGTCAATTGCGTCCGCCGCCATGCGCATCGACATCGCGCGCGTCATTTCGGAAGCCGTATCGCCGCGCGCGCCCGATATCAGCATCGACATCGCGGTGCCGACCGAGTAGGGCGAGAACACGATGTTGCCAGGCGATGTCGCCAACTGCGCGAACAGTTGCTGGCCGGTGGCATTGTAGGCACGCGCCAGCAGCGTCACCCGCGCTTCCGCCGCGATGTGCAGCTGCGCTGCGGCAGGTGCGGCCGTGATAGTTCCGGCAATGGCGATCACGGCGGCAAGGCCGCCGGCGTTGCGTCTGGTGATGGTCATCCTGATCCTTTCCCGCCCCACACCCCGGGGAACGTGGGGGTCCCGCCCGCATCGAGGAAACAGCGGGCGGCACGCCTGAGCTCCGAGGTGGCAGCGGCGTTGGTTAGCATGCAGCGTAGCGCCGCCGGTCCACCGCGATCGCCGTACACGCAACTATAGCGCGCCAGCATCGCGGACAGGAACAGGGTTAGATCAAAACCGCGCTGGCAATCGCTCCGCGCGCCTGCACCCACTTCATGAACGCGACCAGCACGGGCTCAGCGCGCACATCACCAGGCCGAAACGGGCGGGCGAAGGACAAGCCCGCGAGCGTGCGCACGCGCGACAATGCCACGTAGACTTGGCCGGGCGCGAAGGCGCCTGCGCCGAGATCAACGCGAACATCATCGAGCGTGAGCCCCTGCGCCTTGTGGATCGTCACCGCCCAGGCGTGGATGAGAGGAATCTGCCGATAGGTGCCCACCACTTCGTTCTCGATGCGCCGCTGCGCGTCGTTCCAGCGCTGGCGCACCTTTTCCCACGTGACCGGCGCGACCAGAAGCTCCTGCGGACGGCGATCAAATTGCACGAAGGGGCCGTCCGGCTCTAGCCGCGTGACAGTGCCGAGCGAGCCGTTGACGAAGCGGCCCTGGGGATCGTTGCGTACCGCCATGACGCGCGCGCCGGCCGCCAGCTCGAGATATTCCGGCACCGGCAGGTTGGCAGCGCCGATGGCGAAATCGTGCTCGATCGCAGCGCGGAAACCGGATCGTCTGCTGCCGAGAGCCGCGAGGCCCTGATGGTTGTAGCGCTCGGCAGCGGCGCGCGTCGGCGTCAGCAGCAGTGGCTTGACGCCGTCGCGATGAGGGCCGACGCAGCGTGCATTGAGCCGCTCCAGCGCCTCTGCAATGCCCTCGCGCGAGCGAATGCGGCCGAGAATGTCGACGAAGTCCTGCTCGTCCTGGCGCCAGACCCGGTCGAGTGTCACGGTTTCGACCGGCAGCGACTGCAACGCGTGCGCGTTGAAGGCATAGGGCCCCGTATAGCCGAGACCTTCGAGTACCGGCCAGTCTTGTTCCTGCACCACCGGCGGCAGCTGCAGGAAATCTCCCACCATAACGATCTGGACGCCGCCAAACGGCCGCCCGTCGCCGCGCACTTGGCGCAGCCGTGCATCGATGGCGTCAATCACGTCGGCGCGCACCATGGAAATCTCGTCGATGACGAGGCGGTTGATGCGCCGATAAAGCGATCCGAACTTACCGGCCCTGGATAGATTTTTGGCGTCGAGAACCGTGTGTTCCAGGTGAAAGAACGAATGAATGGTCTGGGCGCGCACGTTGAGCGCCGCGATCCCGGTCGGCGCCACCGTCGCCTGCAACTCGCCGCCCGGCCGGCTCTTGACGTATTGCACGAGCCGCGTCTTGCCGGTGCCGGCGCGGCCGGCGACGAGGACCAGAGCGGCACGCGCGTCGATCGCCGCCAGCGCCCGGGCGACCTCGGGGGTCGCCTCATAGGTCTCGTCGCGCACGAACGCCGATGGCGCCGATTCTGCCGGCCTATCGCCCTGCGCCGCGATGGCGCGGTCGAAATGGGTGGATCTTTTGGCGTGCTTGGCTACGCCATCCGGCTTGCTCGCCGGGATATGCGGCTGCCTGACAGAATGCTGCTTCATAAGCCTGCGATGCCCTGCGACCGGGCCCCATGCCTTTAATGAAAGCGCTTAGCCCGTGCCGGCGCCCAATCCCGGCGACACTCGCAATTGCGTGAGCCCGTTTCAACCGATTCCAGGGACCCTGGGGAAAACATCGGATCGGCTAATGATGACGCTAAAGGGGGAGGGCTCAGCCAGCCGCGGCGGGCCGTCAGCAGCCCGCCCGGGGGCGCAGCTGATCCGCCAAAGTGGATAACCCGATCGATGCGCGAGCTTGCGTGCCCTACTCGGGCAGCCCCTCGACGATGTATTGGCGCGACTTCGCCTCGCGGTGGCGCACCGCGGCGATCTTCACGTACTCGGGCGAGCGGCGCCATGCCTCGGCCTGCTCGAAACTGTCGAACACGCTGATCACGATTCGCGGCTTGGGCGGCTCGCCCTCAATGCCGAGGACGCGGCCGCCGCGCACCACATAACGTCCGCCGAACGGTTCTATGGTGGCCTGAGCATGAGCCGCATAGTCGCGCCCGAATGCCGCCATGTCGCCGGTGAGATCGACCTCGGTCGCGACATAGGCCTTGGGCGTCTCCGGTGTTCTTCGCCCGGTGACGGCGGCGGCACCCAAAATTGCCGCTAATGCGGCAACGTAGTAGGTCTCGATCATGTCGCCTCCGTCCAGCTTGGGTTTGCGTACCTGTTACCATAGTCTATCGCCATGTTGTCTCGACGCCATGTCTTGCTAGGTTGCGGTTGCGCGTTCGCGGCGACCGTGAAGCGCACTCATGCCGAGACTTTCCGAGGCGTCACCGAGCTGCACGCGACCCGCATGGGGTTTGGCGGTGCGGTGCCCGGGCCGGTGATCCGGGTGGGCCGCGGCGATGAAATCAAAGTGCGGCTCGTCAACGACCTTGATGAGCCGACGGCGCTCCACTGGCACGGGGTGCGCGTGCCCAACCCGATGGATGGCGGCGTGCCGCTGACCGGGCCGCCCGTCGCGCCGGGCGCAAGTGCCGATTATCGCTTCTCGGTTCCGGATGCCGGCACCTTCTGGTATCGGGCCGCATCGCGCAGCCAAGAGGACAGTGGCCTCTACGGCGCGCTGATCGTAGCCGAGCCCGTCCCGCCGCTTGTTGATCAGGACCATCTCCTGATATTCGGCGGGCGCAGATCAAGCCGCGATGGGGCGCAAGAATTCACACTCAACGGCGTCGCCGCCCTCGACATTGGCGTGCGCGCCAACGAACGTCTGCGGCTACGCTTCGTCAATGCATCGGTGACGCCGATGGACGCGCGAATCGAGAATCATCGGGTTATCGTGATGGCGATCGACGGCGAGCCTGCGGAGCCGTTCGCAAGCCGTGATGGCCGCATCGTGCTCGCGCCGGGCAATCGCGCCGACGTTTTTGTCGACGCCGCCCTGGCGCCGGGCAGTATTGCGCCGATCACTTTCACGCGAAACCGCGGCGAATCAGCGGTGGTACGCCTTGTCTATGGGAAGATGACCGCACGCAGGATGCCCCTCGGCGAGCCAGCACCTCTTGCCGCAAACCCTTTGCCGGTACGGATGGATTTTTCCCGCGCACTGCGCGTCACGCTGCCGATCGAAGGCGGCAACGCCACCGTCCTCGGCGGCACGCCGCTGTTTTCTGCCGCGCGCGGCCGCACGGTGGTGATGGCGATCGATAATCGCGATGCGGTGGCCCATGTGGTGCACCTCCACGGTCATCATTTCCGCCTGCTCGATCGACTCGATGACGGCTGGAAGCCCTACTGGCTCGACACCGTCGCGGTCGAGAGGCGCGAGACCGCACGGATCGCTTTCCTCGCCGACAATCCCGGCCGCTGGCTGATCGAACAGCAGGCGATCGACGGGCCGGCAGCGGGAGTGAATTGGTTTGAGGTGAAGTAGGGGCGATGTCGCCGCGTTGGCGGCCAGAGCCGCGTTGGCGGCCAGAGCCGCGCCGGCAGCGATGAACCAGGGTCGCCAGCGCGGGTCCTGCAGTCTCAGCTCAAAGGTCTGCGAGCAGCCGCCGGTACACCTCGCCAAACCGCGGCGCCAGGTCCTCGGAGATCATTCCAGGGCCGGCGGCTGCGGCAGCTTCGCCATGGATCCAGACCGCCGCCGCGGCAGCCTCGAAGGCCGGCATTCCTTGCGCGAGGAGGCCGGTGATCAGTCCGGCCAGCACGTCGCCGGTGCCTGCCGTGGCGAGCCAGGGCGGGGCGTTGGCGTTGATGGCCGCGCGGTTGTCCGGCGCGGCGATCACGGTATCGGCGCCCTTGTAGACGACGACCGCGCCGGCAATCCCTGCAGCGGCCGTGGCGGCGGCGAGCTTGGAAACGGCGGCGGCCGGACAATTCTCAAGCGACGTACCGAACAG
>JASHYD010000589.1 GCA_030043175.1 Xanthobacteraceae bacterium
AGGGATCTCGAAGGCCGCAAGGTCGGCGTCAATCGCGGCTACACGGTCACCACCGGCCTCTGGGCGCGAAGCATCCTGCAGGACGAGTACGGCGTCGACCTTCATAAGATCACATGGGTGCTGTCCGGCGACGAGCACGTGGCCGAGTATCGCACGCCTGCCAATGTGGTGCCGATCGAGCCCGGGGAGAAAATGACCGACCTGCTGGTCTCGGGTGCGCTTGCGGCCGCGATAGGGATCGAGGTCGATCACCCGGACGTCATGCCTCTCATTCCGAGTGGGCGGGAAGCCGGCCTCGCGGCGCTGCGCGGGCGTGGCCATTATCCCATCAATCACACAATCGTAATCCGGGACGAACTCCTCGCGGCGCACGGCGATCTGGCGGCGGACGTGTTCGGCGCCTTCACGCAGTCAAAGCGCCGCTATCTCGAACGTCTGAAGGTCGGGCAGATCGAGAAACCGGCCGCGGTCGATCAGGTCCACCGGCAGGTGATGGAAGTCACGGGCGATCCGCTGCCCTATGGCATCGCTCCCAACCGGCAGGTGCTCGAGGAACTGATCCACCACAGCGTGATACAGGGCATCATCACCAAGCCGGTCCCGGTAGAGGAATTGTTCCCGCCAAGCACGCACGGGCTCGTGGGGTAACGGACCATCAAGGCGCGCTTCGATCACGCGCAGCTCGGCAGCGATGGCGAGACTTCGCCGACTGCCCCCATTTCGCCGCGAAGCCGTTCCGGCGTAAGGTCGCCGGGCCAGGTCGCAGCGACGCATTCAAGAAAGCCACGCGCGAGATAGGAGGCGCAGCGGTGCCCAGCATGCAATATAGCGAGCGTGCCCGCGCTGCCGATAGGTTAACTGGAGTCGCCGAGCTTTTCGAGACGTGACCGAAGAGCTTAGTCGGCATCGAGACTTGCGCGTAACATCCGCTAAGCGCGAATCGAGAGTTTGTCTTGATGCCTAACTACGATAGTGATGACGTCTGAGCTCGGCTCAGGTGAATATCTCATCGCCGGGATTGCCACCCATGCATCGTACGCTCCCACAGAGTATGGCGGTGCGCGCGTGCTGGCGTTCGAACCCGGCCCGATCGGCACGCGCGTGATCGAGCCGTTGACAGCCAACGCCGCCCGGCCGATCATCGCTCTTCCTTCCTGGGGGCGCCGGTTCCGCCCGCTTCTGCGTTACGCGAGACGCCTGCTCCAGGGAGGAAAGGGGGGCAGCCAGAGGGAACGCGCCGTGAATATTCAAAATGCCAAGAAGCCGGTAGTTGCTGTCATGAACGCGGTCCACGACCTGCCTGTGCTGGTTGCCCGTGATAGGGGGTTTTTCAAGGACGAAGGGTTGGACCTCGAGTTCGTGACCACGCCCGGGATGGCGCAAATCACCACCTCACACATTGTCAAGTTCGACTCAATTTTCGATCGCCCGCTCGATTCAGTCTACAACGAAGGCGGCATCGACCAGTACCGCATGTGCGAATGGGGCATCATGAAGCGCGCCGTCGAGGCCAACGCCCAGCATCTGCGGGGACGGAAAATCGTGGCGCTGGGTGCTTCCATGTCGAAGTTTGCCATCGTGGTCGCCCGCGATTCCAAGTTCTATGAACCTGAGATGCTTAAGGACAAGGAAATCGCGGTGACGCCGAACAATGGCTCCCATTTCACCACGCTCAAGATGATGGAAGGTTTCCTCGCGCCGGAGCACGTCAAGACGACCCACGCGGGCTCGATGCAGAAGCGCCTTGAAGCCGTGCGCCAGGGCAAGGTCGCGGCCGCAAGCGTCATGGAACCCTGGATCAGCGTGGCGCAAAAACATGGCATGCGCATCCTGATCGAATCGCACTCGACGCGCAGCGAGGCGGCGGGCGACGATATGGACGGACCAACGCTGGCAAAGATGTTTCGCGCGCAGGCGAGGGCCGTTGACCTGATCGAAAAAGACCCGACGCCGTTCATCCACTATTTCGTCGCGGAGACCGGCGGGCTCCTAGAGCCTCATGAGTTCCAGACCTGGCGCCTGCTTCACGCTCCGCCGCAGCCCTACACCCGCGAGCGGTTCGAAGATACCTATGACTGGACCGTCAAATGGAACATGACAGTGCCCGGCGCCACTTACGAGAACACGGTCGATAATCGGGCGTGGGAGTAGCGCGTTTTATTCCAGCCGATACACGGTCCGCGCGTTACCGGCAAAGATCATACGGCGCTCTGCCTCGGTCAGACTCGGTGGCATCGCCATAACCGGATCGTCGAAATCCCAGTGAGGATAATCGCTCGCGAATAGGATGCGGTCGAAGCCGATCCAGCGCATGGCGTCAAGGACGTGGCTTGGGTCCTGCGGCTCCTCCATCGGTTGGGTCGAGACATAGAAATGCTCGCGGATATATTCCGACGGAGGGCGCGTCAGGTGCGGGACCTCGTCGCGCATTTTCCGCCACAGCTTGTCGAGACGCCAGCCGAGCGCCGGCAGCCAACCGAACCCGCATTCGATCAGCACGACCCTGAGACCGGGATAGCGTTCGAACACGCCCTCCATCACCATGCTGGTGACGATCGTCTGGGCGGATGTGGCGTGCTCGGTCACCTCCTCGATATAGAACGACGGCCAGCCGCCGTTGGTCATGGCCCAGCCGCTGTAGCCGAACGCATGGATGCCGATCGGCAGACCAGCCTCTACGGCCGCCTCGTAGATCGGCCAGTAGCGTTTGCGGCCGAGGGCCTCCGCAGTGCGGCTGAGCATTAGCACCTGGACAAAATTGCGGTCACCGGCGCGGCGGCGGATTTCCAGTGCGGACGCCTCGGCGTCCTCATAAGGCACAACGACCGAGGCCTTGAGTCGCCGGTCGCGCAAAGCCCATCGCTCGAGCTGGCATTCGTTGGCGGCGAAGGCGAGCGCGGCCGAGAGACCGGAATTCTGGTCGCCCTGCCCGGACGGTGCTAGCGGATTGAGCACCCCGAAATCGATGCCGTAGTGATCGAGATGCTGCTCTTGCATGAACCCAAGGTCGCTGCCTGGCCCGCCGCCGCTGGGCGGCCAGGCATCGCGGCGACACGCGATCGGCGCCATCTTGGGAAACGGATAGCCGTCGACAAAGCCATGGCGGGAACGCCGGCCATAGGTTTGCAGGTAAGCCCACCACCGATTGCTCAGGTAGGGCCGAAAATCTTCGAGCGTGTTCTTTGGGTGGATGTCGACATCCACGATTTCCAGGCGGGCATTTGCTTGGGTGCTTTGGGCCCGGAAAGGCTGTCGAAGCTCGACGTTCATGGCACGGCTCCTCAACGCCATGGTAGAGGAAAAAGTCAGTTACCGTAAGATGGGTGGCGCGAGTGCGTTATTGTACACTTCCTCCGCGCTCAATGCGAACGGCACAGCAATCCTGCTGAACCGTTCGGCGCAGCGTCGGGCGATCGAAACTGGTCGGTGCAAACCGGTGCCGGTACGGCGCGGCCGGGCGTAAAATGCCTCGTTTGCCGGCTCTGGAGGAGAGGCGGGTGTGCCATGACGCGCCGCGAGGGCGAATCTGCCTCGCGGCGAACTCAAGCGCAGATTCCACAAGGGCACGAAAAACCTCCGGAACGGAGGCATGCGGGGGCACGACCCACACTCCCCCACAACAGTCCGCTTCATCCCTTCCGTCCACCTGCGATTGCGGCACCGCTCTCCCCTGCACCTTGGACATTTCCTGTCGGTTGGCCTATTCGATCGTGTTTCAACAGCCTGCTAGAGGCCGAGCACGTTGGAACCCCAGCGGAGCTGGCGAGCAGCAGATAACTCTCCAGATCGCAGCTCGTTAGCCTATTCGGCCTTCAGATTGGCTGCTTTGACCACTTTCCCCCATTTTTCGCTTTGCTCGGCGAGGTGCTTTCCGAATTCGGAGGGCGAAGCAACAAATGGGGAGGAGCCCAACTCGGCAAGTCGCGCCGTCAGCGTTTGGTCCGCGAGGCCAGCATTTATTTCCTTGTTCAGCTTATCGACAATCTCGGCGCTCGTGTTTGCTGGGGCGCAAACACCATACCACGCGCTCGCCTCATAGCCCGCTAAGAAATTGCCCACGATGGGGATGTCTGGCAGCGCACTCGAGCGAGCCGCCCCGGTGGTCGCGAGCGCACGCAACTTGCCCGTCCGCACGTACTCAATCGAGGAGGGCAGCGGGCTGAACAGCATTTGCACTTGATGGCCCAGCAGGTCCGTCAGTGCAGCCGCTGAACTACGATACGGCACATGCACCATGTCGATGCCGGCCATCATCTTGAACAACTCGCCGGCCATATGAAGTGAGGTTCCGCTGCCAGCCGAGGCATAGCTGATCCTGCCGGGGTTTGCCTTGGCATAGGCGATGAACTCGGGCACGGATCTGGCCGGAAACGACGGATGGACCTCCATGCCGAGCGGCTCGCGGCTGATCCCCGCAACTGGGACGAGTTCGCGCAAGAAGTCATAATTGAGATTGCCGTAGAGCGTGGCGTTGACGGCGTTCCCCATGGAAGCAAGCAGCAGCGTGTATCCATCGCCCGCAGCATGCACGACGGCCTCGGTCGCGATATTGCTGCCCGCGCCTGGGCGGTTCTCGACGATGAACTGTTGGCCGAGCCGCTCGGACAGCCATTGTCCTATCAGGCGCGCAAGGATGTCGGGCGCGCCACCAGCACCGAAGCCGACAATGATGCGGACAGGCCGCGACGGATAGCCTTGTGCCCAAGCGAAGCGCACGGCCGCCGGCACTGAGAGGGCGCCAGCCGTGACATACAAAAGTCCCCTGCGGGAAAGCGTCATAAGGCCCTGCCACCGCGATTTGCAACGGGAGATTAGCAGTGCTTGCCGCGTATCACGAGAGTCTTGTCGCCGCGAGCATTGGTCCCGTAGGTTGGTCCGACCGCGGTCGCAGGCGAGGTGGGGATGAGCACAATGGGCTTCATGGATATGCGGGAGTGGATGCGCCTTCTCGACAAGGCGGGCGAGCTGCGAAGAGTCACGGCGGAGGTGGACTGGGATCGTGAGATCGGCGCTGTCGCCAGGCGCGTGCTCGAGAAGCAGGGGCCTGCGCTGCTGTTCGAGAATATCAAAGGCTACAGCGCAGGTCGCTGCACGCAACTCTTCGTGAGTGGCCTTGGGGCCCGCGCGCGCCTCGCGCTCGCGCTCGGTTTTCCGCGGGAAGTCGCCAATCGCGAACTGGTTCAGCACGTCATGACGAAGAACCGCGAGATGATTGCTCCGGTCATGGTTGCGACAGGGCCGGTGAAGGAGGTCATCATCCACGGCGATGCCATCGACCAGACGGAGTTCCCGGTCCCGAAGTG
>JASHYD010000590.1 GCA_030043175.1 Xanthobacteraceae bacterium
TGCCGATTGAGCGAGATTTAGGTCAAGACAAATTACGGTTGCGCCAGTTTGGAATTTTCTCCATAAGCGACCTCTCGCCATGCAAAGTTTTCGACTAATTTTATCTGCAAGCAAGGTTTCGACGACGGCCCCCACCCGGCCAGAAGGATCGGGCATGCCATCGGGCCCATTGGTCCAGCAGACCTGCCGGACATAACAACACCGGCCGCCGCGCCATTAGGGCAGCTGCGAAACAGTTGTCCCCTATCGGGCTCGCGTCGCTGCGGGCGAGCTGGACAACCGAGGTATCGCTACGCCTTCAGGTGCCAAGTGGTCCGCGATGGCGGTGATGAGGGGTGCGCGAACGATTGGCACGTAGCTGACCTGCGCAACGCCTGTGTGCCGCGCGGTGCCCAATTTTGAGCCTCTGCCCCGCAATCCCCCGGTCAGATTTTCCCGACCGCGTTTCAAAATGGCCGGATTAAAGGCCACGAGGACCCGAGGCGACCGAAGGGAGGCGAGGGGGACCAAACCTTCCTGTGCGCGCCCTGGCAGCTCACAGCGCCGCTGGAGTCTCGGCGCGCGCCGTCGTGGCGTTCAAGAATGAGCTACGCACCTTGCGGTGCTCGTCCACGCGCTCTTCACTCTCGAGAACCTTATTTTTCAGCCATGTTTTAATGACTTGCTTGACCTTCGTTAGACCCTCCCGGTTGTCGTTCTTGTTGTGACGGGTGAGGTCGATGCCCAGGGCCTTGGCGACCTCATGACCGAACCAATTCTTGCCTGAACATCGGCCGGGTATGCGCCACGTTGCGGCACTTGTGCATTTGGGCGGCGGTCACGTCGTCGAACCCATTCGGCGGATTCCAAGGTGTCGCAACTGGAACGGTGTCTCCGTTGGACAGATCCTCGGTCTCAATCTCCACCCAGCACGCCTTGGCGATAGGGCCGGGATTATTTTTCCCACCCTCAATCTTGACATGCAGACGCCAGTGATCTTCATCGATCCCGAGCTGCTCGGCTTCTGCTGCGGTCATAAAGTTGAGGACGCGGGCAGCCCGGAGGGCGCCTTCCTGGGCACCGGTCCCGCGCAGGTCATCCATCGTGGCGTTGATTTCGCCCGGCGATGGCTTGCGGGGGTGGATGACCAGATCGACCGCTCGAGTTTTCCCGGAAGGCGGCGGAAGCCCTCCTTGTAGAGCATGTCCATATCGCCAGGGTCATTCTCACTAAGGCGGTGGAACGACACAAGCAATATTTGGGAAAGAAATTCACGACTGATACCGCTCGGGATTGGAAGGCTTAGTACGCTCTGGGGCCCACTCAGTTCTACCCCGACAAAGCAGGTTATTTCCGGCGGACCTTCTTAGGCACTTCCCGGATCATCTTTCCAGGCGCAGCGATGCCGAAATCCTCAAGCTTCTTGCCTGACTTCAGCGCGGCTGCAAGCCATCGTGGTTTCAATCCGCGTCCTGCCCAGGTCTCGCTGGGATTTTCGGGATTGCGGTATTTCGGAGCGACCGACCCTCGGGCACCGCCTCGACCTCCCCTTGCTCGAAATCCGCTTGTTGCAAGACGTGCCAGCTTGCCGAGTTGGTCTTGGACCACACGGCGTTCCTCAATGATTCTGTTGCTGAGAGCAGCTTCGACTTGCTCTCTGAGCTTTGATAACTTGTCAATCGACATTGATTTGAGATTCATCGGAGACTTCATGGGAGTCCGCTGCCAGTGTTGTGCCCAGTCCATTTAAGACGAGACTGTTCCCGAATCAATTGCCATTTTTCCAGAGATGGACCGAACGATCCACTCTGATCATTATCGAGCCTGATTGCCTGATGCCCAGACCAACCTTAACGCAGCTTGTTTTCAACCGAGCCTCGGAAACAAACGCCTTCTCGATACCGGAATCGTAGCAGTTTTCGACTTGCATGCCGTTATGCTAAGCGAAAACTAACCTCATCAGCACGGCCCATCCTGTGTTCGGAACCGTTAAACCTGAATTTCCGGGGCACTGCATTTTGCAGGGCAATCTTCTTCATTGCGAGATAGAAGGGTTTAAGGTTTTGAATCGTGCCATAACTCGGGTCGATGACTGGAAGATTTTGCCAGAGAGGACCATGCCCACATCATTGCCGTCAAAGCGAGCGGCTAGCTCTGTATACAAGGTTGCTCGACCCGGCAACGCGACATACTAGTCCAAGACTCACCAAATCAACATCGTTCAGACCTTTCCAAGAGTTAATCTTTAAAAGCGAGGCTTAGCAAGTATAGTGTGATACTATATTTTCGTTCGCAGCCACACTACTTGCTTTGTCTGAAGCCATGAGTGACGCGAAACCGCAATCGGGAGTTGTCATGGGTCCCATCTCTCAGGACGATTCGGAGGTAATGCTCATGCTTGTTCACACCATTCCTCGGCTCAAGCAAGATCGACAGAAGTATCGGAATGTCTTGAAGATGGACGAAGAATGGCTGCAAGAATTGAAAGAGAAGTATTGTCGTTAGGTGATTAGTTGGACGGAAAGAGGCCAGGCGACGAAGCATGTGATGCCGTTGTTATGTAGACAAGGGACTAAGTAGCCATGAAGGTTGAGAGTTTGACGTAGCGGCTGTAGATGACTGTCTCGATATTCTAGAGGTTACTTTTCAATCTGACATGTGGAGAGAGCTCCCTGAGCAGGGACCGAAGACGCCTAGTAAACAGGCTATACATCATCCTTCTAGATATCGGTGAAGAAAGTAAAGTAACATCCCTAGATACAGGTCAAAAGCTAGAACGCAAGATGGAAAGATAGTTTCCCTTAGAAATAAGGAGGGACGCGGCTATGAGCATCTATGATGGTCCATACAGCCTGGCTTTGCAAATCCTAACGACGCTGCTTGTAATAGAGCTCGCATGGGGCATTGCACTGCTGGTAGCCTGGTGGTTCAGTTCTTTCACTGTCTTCTATGCAGTCGGTTTAGTTGCTACCGCCGCTTCTATCATCTGTGTTGCTTACTACTTCACAGGGGAAACAAATAATACAATGAACTAGGAGAGTCGGAGCTATGAAAGGGCACGAGTTGCAAGCACTCCTAAGACCGACATGATCCAACAGCGGATGTGCTCATCGCCAGTCACGATAGATCGTACTTTCAGTGTAGAGTCGAAGAACATGTGGGGTCCGCCATCACAGAAGGGCAACCTCTTGCCCTCGAGCTGACACATGAGATAGGTCTTACTGTTGTGTAAGTTAAATGAAAGTAAGTAGCTATGAGTGGAATGTCTAAGGTTATATTACCTGTGCTCTTGTTATCA
>JASHYD010000054.1 GCA_030043175.1 Xanthobacteraceae bacterium
GAACGGCCCGAATTCGGTCCGAATCAGGCGGTTCACCCGAAGCCCAAGGTGGGCGAGCACGTTACGCACCTCGCGGTTCTTGCCCTCGCGGATTGCGAAGGAAAGCCAGACATTGGCGCCTTGCTCGCGCTCGAGCGTCGCCTCGATCGGCCCGTAATGGACGCCGTCGATCGTGATGCCGTCCCGCAGCCCATCCAGATCGGCTTGGCCGACCCGGCCAAGGGCGCGCGCCCGATAGCGCCTGACCCAGCTGGTGTCGGGCAGTTCCAGCACCCGGGCAAGCCCGCCGTCATTGGTGAGCAGCAAAAGGCCCTCGGAACCGATGTCGAGCCGCCCTACGCTCACGAGGCGCGGCAGGTGCTTTGGCAGGGCGTTGAATATCGTCGGACGGCCCTGCGGATCCGCATTGGTGCTGACGAGGCCGACCGGCTTGTGATAGAGGAACAGCCGCGTGCGCTCGCGGCGTGGCAGCGGCTTGCCGTCGACCGTGATGAGGTCGTGTGACTTGACGTCGACGGCAGGCGATCTGATGGTTCCACCATTGACCACGACGCGGCCCTCCGCGATCCATTGCTCGGCTTGCCGCCGCGAGCACAGGCCTGCGCGCGCCATCACCTTGGCGATGCGGGTGCTGTCGCCATCGCCTGAACCGGGAGCGCCGGATCCTCGCCGGCGATCCGGGTTGGAGTCACCGCGGTGGTCATTGTTGGTCTTGCGGGCCATGGCCGGGTTCACAAAAATCTCGGCGCGGAAGCCTCCGAATTCATTCGGGGCGAAGCGCCTCGCTTGTATAACTCTCGGTCCCGAGTTACGTAGGACGTCCAAATTCTGCAGATCAAGCAGCCTTGTCGGACAATTTAAGCTTCTTGGCGAGGGGCGCCTCGGATAACTCCGACAGGGTCGTCGCCTGTATAACCCGCCTAAAGCTGCTTCGCGGGTTTAGCGGCAATGACTTGCGAGGCAGAAGTCTCGAATCGGGGTTGTTGTTGCAAGGTAACTCCTAGCGCCAGGGACAGCAGTCTCTGACTTTGGTCAGGGGATAGGTTACCGATAACATGCCGGGCGTGGCGAATTTCATGGATCTGGCGTTGGCGGAGGCCCGCACCGCCGCGGCAGAGGGCGAAGTGCCGATCGGCTGCGTGGTGGTGCGCGACCGCGCCGTGATCGCATGCGCCCACAACCGCACGCTCTGCGACCATGACCCGACGGCGCACGCCGAGATGCTCGCGGTGCGGGCCGCCGCCGCGGCGCTCGGCAGCGAGCGCCTCGGCCAATGCGATATCTATGTGACACTGGAGCCTTGCGCCATGTGCGCGGGCGCATTGTCGTTCGCCCGCATCCGCCGGCTCTACTACGGGGCGGCCGATCCAAAAGGCGGCGCCGTGGACAGCGGCGTGCGGTTTTTCTCCTCGCCCTCATGCCATCACCGGCCCGAGGTCTACGCGGGTATTGGCGAGGTCGAGGCGGCGGCGCTGTTGCGCCATTTCTTTGCCGAGCGGCGCTAGCCCCCGGCCCTCACAGTCCGAGCAACGCCTCCAACTTCACCTTCAAACCCGTCTTCGTCGCCTCCGCTACGCGCAGAATCGCACTCGCCTGAAAGAAGTCGAGCGCGCGGAACGTGCCGACCTGAGGCTGCACCAGGAGATCGGGGGCCTCGCGCTTGAGCTTCTCGTTGATGATCGCGCTCGTCATGACCAGCACAGTGGCATAGAGCGATTCGATGGTGTTGGGCAGGCCCTTGCGGTCCTCGGCCGGCGGGCCTGAGATGTCCACCGCCACGATAATATCCGCGTGCCCACGCAGGAGATCGAATGGCAGCGGATTGGTGGCGCCGCCGTCGATCAGCACGCGTTCGCCGAACACCACCGGCCGCATGATGGTGGGCAGCGCGATCGAAGCTGCGAGCGCCGGCTTGAGCGGGCCTGCGTTAAAGGCCACCTCGCGGCGGCCATAGAGATTGGAGGCGACCACGGTCAGCGGAATCCCGAGCGCCCCGAAATCGTCCGGAACCAGATCGGGAAGAAACTGCGCGACGAGTTTTTCGGCATCGAGCCGCACGGCGGCGGTGAAGTTGCCGTTGAACATATCCCCGATGGTGCCGGCGCGCGCCAACATCAGGCGCCGCCAGACCTCGCCGCGGTTGTGAGCAAGATCGACCACGTAATGACGCATCGCCTTGCCGCTCATCCCGGCCCCGTAGACCGCGCCCGCCACCGCGCCGATCGAGGAGCCCGCAATAGCAACCGGCTTGATACCCAGCTCATCGAGCACTTCGAACACCGCGATATGGGAAAGTCCGCGCGCGCCGCCGGCGCCGAGCGCAAGCGCCAAGCTTTTCATCTAGCCACCCGCCGCGCAGGCGAACGACCACGCCACTGCCGCCAGCGGGCGGACCATGAGCGCCTTGGCGGCCGCATGCTCGCTGGTCGCGGTGCCGTCCCGGATCCGCCCGCCGATGCCCTGCAGGATCGCGGCGATCCGGAAAAAATTGTACGCCAGGTAGGTGTTGAGATGCGGGCGCGGATCGAGGCCGGCGCGCGCCCGATAGGCATCGATGTACTGCGCCTCGGACGGAATGCCGAGCGTTCGAAGATCATGGCCAACCAGCGAGGCGGTGCCACCGCCGCCATCAGTTGCCGGCATGTGGTATTTCATCAGGTGATAGGAGAAATCGGCGAGCGGATCGCCGAGCGTTGAGAGTTCCCAGTCGAGCACTGCGAGGACGGTGGGGGCATCCCTCGCGAGGATCGTGTTGTCGAGGCGGAAGTCGCCGTGGATGAGACGTATCGGCGCTGGTGGAGGCAAATGGTTCGGCAGCCAAACCATCAGCCGCTCCATGTCGTCGACGGTTTGCGTCTCCGAGGCACGATACTGCTTTGACCAGCGCTCGACCTGACGGCCGACGTAGTTCTCGCCGCGACCATAATCGCCAATTCCAATCGCCTCCGGATCGAAGCCATGCAGACGCGCAATCGTCGCGTTGGCGGCGTCATAGATGGCGGCGCGCTCGGGCGGACGTAAACCCGGCAGATGCGACTGCCAGAAGATGCGCCCGTCAACGTAGCTCATGACGAAAAACGCAGTGCCCACCACCTCGGCGTCGCCGCAATAGACGATCGGCTCGGGCACCGGGAAGCGCTGACGGTAAAGCGCCGAGATGACGCGGAATTCGCGGTCGACCGCATGGGCGGAGGGCAACAGCTTGCCCGGCGGCTTGCGGCGCAGCACGTAGCGGCGGACAGGCGTCTCCAAAAGATACGTAGGATTCGATTGCCCGCCTTTGAACTGGCGCACCGTGAGCGGCCCGGAAAATCCCGGCACGTGGGCTGCAAGCCACGTTTCGAGCCGCGTTAAGTCGAAGCGCAGAGGCGCGGCCACTTCCTTGGTGCCGGTGAACGCTTCTTGGTAATCCAGGACGGACATGGTATCGCATCGTAGCATCGTAGGGTGTGCAAAGCGAAGGGTGCCGTTCCTGGCGACCAGCGAACAGGCAGGTTGGCGTGGCCCTCGCGTCTCCCGGCTCGCGGGGAGAGAGCACGATTGCGCCCCGTGCGGTTATGCCCCGTGCGGTTATGCCCCGTGCGGTTATGCCCCGTGCGGTTACGCCCCGTGCGGTTACGCCCCGTGCGGTTACGCCCCGTGCGGTTACGCGCCGCCATCCGGATACGCCGACTAACGCCCGCCGAAGAAATCGATGAGTGCCGCGGCGGTCGCCTGCGGATTTTCCTCCGGCAGATAGTGGCCGCAGTCGATCGCGAAGCCGCGCACGTCGTTCGCCCATTCACGCCAGGTGTCGAGAGGGCTTGCCGTCTCGCTTGGAATGCCGCTCGCACCCCAAAGCGCCAGCATCGGGCAGACAATCTTCGTGCTCGCCGTACGGTCTGCCTCGTCGTGAGCGAGATCGGTCGTGCGGCCGGCCCTGTAGTCCTCGCAGGTGGCATGGATGCGCAGCGGATCGGAGAAGAAGGCGCGGTAGTGAGCGAGCGCACGCGGATCGAAAGCTGCAAGACTCTTGGCCTTGGTGCCGGGCGCGGTCTTCCAATCCCAGAACGCGACTGGGTCCCGGCCGATCACGTTTTCCGGGCCCGGCGCCGGCAAGGCCAGAAACGTCCAGTGCCAGATCCGGTAGGCAAGGCGAGCGTCGAGGCCGTGCCACATCGCATAGGTCGGCACAATGTCGAGCGTCGCCAGCCGGACCAGCCGGCCGGGGTGGTCGAGCGCGAGGCGATAGGCGACGCGGCCGCCGCGGTCATGGCCTGCCAGGTTGAAGCGGGCATGCCCGAGCGCCTCCATCACGTCGATCATCGCGGCGGCCATGGCGCGCTTGGTATAAGGTGCGTGATCGAGGCCGGCGGCGGACACCGCCGACCAGCCGTAGCCCGGCAGATCCGGGATCACGAGCGCGTAGTGCTTCGCCAGTTCATCAGCGACCTTGTGCCACATCACGTTCGTCTGTGCGTAGCCGTGGAGCAGCATCAACGGCGGGCCGCCGCCACCGGCGCGGACGAAAATTTTTCCGGCCGGGGTGTCGATCCAGTGTGAGGCGAAACCGGGATAAAGATCAGCGAGGTCGGGCATCGGCTAAGGGCAGCAATGACGTCGGTGTTCGAGAACTCCTGAGACAGGCAACGTGCCCCCGGCGCCTTCGACGTGTCCCCGGGCGCCTTCGACCCAAGGCTAGGGGAAACAGTTGCCCAAATTAAGACGAGATGGCGTTGCGGACCATCTTGGAGAAAGGTGCGCCATAGGCGCATGATCCGGGCGGCCGGACGATTGCCAATCCGGCGCGCAATCGGGCCGCAAAGGAACACAAGGTCGCCCTTGTGACTTGCGGCGGAAACTCGCCATCTTACACGGCGGTTGCGCTGGACCGTCTAGCTTGGGCAGCTGTGAACGCGGGAAAGATCAGTCGCCGCAATGCGCTCAATGCTGCAAGCGCTTCGACTTGATCGAACTCCGCTCCATGCTTGCGTCACTCGGCCGGCACGCGGATGTCGTCGTCTGAGGGCTCGCGCAGCACATAGCCGCGGCCCCATACGGTTTCTATGAAGTTCTTGCCGTTCGATGCGTTGGCGAGCTTCTTGCGCAGTTTGCAGATGAACACGTCGATGATCTTGAGCTCCGGCTCGTCCATCCCGCCGTACAGGTGGTTGAGAAACATCTCCTTCGTCAACGTCGTGCCTTTGCGCAGCGAGAGGAGCTCCAGCATCTGGTACTCCTTGCCGGTGAGGTGGACACGCTGCCGGCTGACCTCGACCGTTTTGGTGTCGAGGTTAACGACGAGTTCGCCGGTCTGGATGACTGATTGGGCATGCCCCTTGGATCGCCGCACGATCGCATGGATGCGCGCCACCAGCTCGTCCTTGTGGAACGGCTTGGTCATGTAATCGTCGGCGCCGAAGCCGAGGCCCTTAACCTTGTCCTCGGTGCCGGCGAGCCCCGATAGGATCAGGATCGGTGTCTTAACCTTGGACAGCCGCAGCGACCTCAACACCTCGAACCCCGACATATCGGGCAGGTTGAGATCGAGCAGAATAATATCGTAATCGTAAAGCTTGCCGAGGTCGACGCCTTCTTCGCCGAGATCCGTCGTGTAGACGTTGAAGCTCTCCGACTTGAGCATCAATTCAATCGATTGCGCGGTCGCGCTATCGTCTTCGATCAGTAGGACGCGCATGCCAGTCCCCTTCCGCGCCGTCTTGGCGTCAGGTCGGCCTGCCTACGGGGCAGCCGCGGTAATTGCCTTGGGACAAGTGATTCGAGGCCTCTATCGAGGATGCTTAACAAAACCTGATTCCCAAGCGCAAGCACCGAACAGGACAGTGTCGCAAATTAAGCCTAATCCCTTGGGGTAACGGGTTTTTTCAAGCACGTTTCGGTTCGTGTCTGATGTTAAGAATCGGTTCTAACCGATTCCCCGAATGGCCCGCCTTACGCAACTCGACGAGACAGTTGGGTGATCCCATCGACGGTGCAGTAATGATTAACGATCCGGGTAAACACCGCGTTAATGAGCGAAGAATTTAGTTAACGCGCAGCTGAATTTAGCGGCATCCATTAGCGCGCATTAAGAGGTTCGGCGGGCTCGGGATCGAACACTGACCGCACGGACGAGGCGATCAGGCGCTGACCCGGGAAACAGCATAGCCCGGTTTAAGCCTGACGGCCCCGCCCGTGGCTCGCCGCTTGACCTCCCGAAATCGGCGATCCGCCGTTCCCGCCCAGTTTGCGACGAATACACAAAGGGATAGGGGGGCGGGCCGCGGGCGCCGGTGGAAACAGAAAACTAACACAATCGTGGCAATGATGGGTGGTTCCGGTACGGCAAAGCCGTGTCGCCAGTGCGACCGGTTCGTTTTGTCCACGGAGTCAAGGGTCCATGAAGGCGCGCAACACACTTATCCGCGTGAAGAAATTTCAACTTGACGAGAAGCGTCGCAAGGTCGCGCAGATGGAGGCGATGATCGTCGACTTCCAGCGTATCGCGGGCGATCTCGAACGCGAAATCGCGACGGAGCAGGAACGGGCTGGCATCTACGATCCGTCCCATTTTGCTTATCCCACCTATGCCAAGGCCGCTATTGCCCGCCGCGAGAACCTGAAACGTTCAATCGACGAGCTCGAAGCGCAACTTCGTGATGCGAGGATCGCGCTTCAAGAAAGCGCCGAAGAACTCAAGCGGGTCGAACTGCTTGATGAGCGCGATCAGAGTCGCGATCGTAGTGCTGACGGGCGCGAACAGACGGAGTACGAGGCGCTCGCCGCGTTGCGGCCGCGCGGAGCCATAGCTTAGGGCTGCGGCGCGGCGCAACAGACCGCGTTCCTTGCTCTGCGCGTGTGGCGCGATCGAATCACGATTGCAATCCGCTCACCCCGGCGTCGACCCGCACCGGTCGACCACCTCGAACATCTGTTACGGTGCACGCAATCGGATTTAACGCCCGAAACGCACCTGCCGTGTGCGAGAGCTGCCGGTCGTGTGCGCGGCAGTAACCGCTAACGGCCGTCGCCTTAAGGAGCGAGCGGGTTGCTGCACGGCTTGCCTCCGAAGCCGCCGGCGCAATGTTATGGCGGCTCCACCCGGAACCCGTCGGCGCGGTCCAGCGTGATCCGCCCGGCGGCGGCTGCAGCGGCCCAGCGGGCGGCGGCGGCAAGACCGCCGAAGGAGAAGATGTGCGGCGCCACGCAGGTACGACTGGCCATCGCTTCGGCGAGCGGCCGCAGCAGCGAGTCCGGCGTCACCATCCCGAACAATTGCTTGGCGAGGCCGCTGTGGCGCATGAGTCCCTGGGCCGAGGCCGTCACGCCGCAGATGCGGGCGTAGCGCAAGAGGCCGGAGAGCGTGGTGGGACCGGCAAGACCGATCCGGAGCGGGAGGTCGATGCCCTGGTCGCGCAGGCGCGCGATCCAGCTGAGGATGGCGGGAGCCGAAAAGCCGAACTGGGTGACGACGTGGACTGCAAGCCCGGTCTCTGCGGCGGCCTCGACCTTGGCGGCGAACGCGCGGTCGAGTTCGGTCGTGCCGAGCCGCGGGTGTCCGTCCGGATAGCCGGCGATGCCGACCTCGACGATGCCGCGGCTCTGCAGGAGCCCGCTGTCGATCACCTCGATTGCGGCAAAGAATGGTCCCGCCGGGACGGCGAGATCGCCGCCGATCACCAGAACCCGCCTAACGCCTGCCTGGTCGGTGAGCTGACCGAGATGGCGATCGAGTTCGGCGCCACTTGCAAAGCGGCGCGCTGCGATGTGCGGCACTGGCTCGAAGCCGGCGGCCGCCAACCTGACGGCGATGTCGATCTGGGCCGCAAGCTCCCGCCTCGGAACGGCGCTGACATAGATCGGGGTCTTGGGCACAATGGCAGCGCGCAGCGCCTCGATGTCGCTGGGCATCGGGCTCGTCGTCTCGAAAGAAGCTCGTGCGATGAAG
>JASHYD010000591.1 GCA_030043175.1 Xanthobacteraceae bacterium
TCGGTTACATCTCGCCGGTCTCCACGCTGGTGAAATGGTTTCCTGATCGCCGCGGCATGGCGACCGGCATGGCGATCATGGGGTTCGGCGGCGGCGCTATGATTGGCGCCCCGCTCGCCGATCTGCTGATGGACTATTTCCGGTCTCCGACCTCTGTTGGCGTATGGCAAACGTTTGTCGCCATGGCCGTCATCTACTTTGTGTTCATGCTGATCGGCGCCTTCGGCTATCGACTGCCGCCAGCGGGCTGGCGCCCCGAGGGCTGGACGCCGCCGAACACCGCCAAAGCAATGATCACCCAGCATCACGTCCATCTCGAGGACGCCCACAAGACCAGCCAATTCTGGCTCATTTGGGCGGTTCTCACGCTCAATGTGTCGGCCGGCATCGGCGTGATCGGGATGGCCTCGCCGATGCTGCAAGAGATCTTCGGCGGGTCATTAATCGGCCAACCGGAGCTCGGATTTACACAATTGAACCCCGAGCAGCGGGCGATGATCGCGACGATTGCTGCCGCCTTCACCGGTCTGCTTTCGCTGTTTAACATTGGTGGCCGGTTCTTTTGGGCGTCACTGTCCGATTATATTGGCCGCAAGAACACGTATTACACGTTCTTTCTGCTCGGAATCGCCATGTACGCGCTCTCGCCTTGGGCGGCGCACTCGGGCAATAAGGGGCTGTTCGTCTTGTTTTTCTGCGTCATCCTGTCGATGTATGGCGGCGGCTTCGCTACGGTGCCGGCGTATCTTGCCGACGTGTTTGGCACCCAATTCGTCGGTGCGATTCACGGCCGCCTGTTGACCGCGTGGTCGACGGCCGGCATCATCGGGCCGGTCGTCGTCAACTACATCCGCGAGTTCGAGATCTCAGCAGGCGTGCCGCGCGATCACGTCTACGACGTGACGCTATACATCCTTTCCGGCATGCTGGCAGCCGGATTCGTCTGCAATTTGCTGGTCAAGCCGCTGACGGCTGCATGGTTCATGAAGCCGGATGAAGTGGCGGCGCTTCAGGCCACGCAAGGCGGTGCCCGTGGTGCGCCGTCGTCGGGTTCGTTCGGCATCGGCAAAGGTGGGCTCGACGCCAAGGCCGCGATCTTCTGGATTTTCGTCGGCATTCCGCTGGCTTGGGGCGTGTGGACGACGCTGGTGAACGCGGTCAATATTTTCTGATCCGGCGCCGTACGGGCGACCCTTGTGGTCGCCCCGGCACGCGTGCGCCTCGCCGAGTGGGCAAAGTCGCCTGCCACGGCCAATGACAAGACGCGCTGACCGTGCGCGACTTTGCCCACTCGGGGAATCGGCCTGCGGCACCGCTACCAATAACCTGGACTCGATGCGCCTTTGCGCGCCCTAGCACAAAACTTGTCTCATGGCCTGACAAATTGCTATGCCGGCCGTCGTCGAGGCATTTCGCTTAACAGTCGCGGGGATTTCATGGCGCGCATTTCGCTGATCGAGGAGGCCGCACATCCCGAGCTTGCCGAGTTGATCGCGCGCATCAAAGCGGGCCGTCGCGGCGGGCTTCTCAACGTCTACAAGCTGCTGCTGCACAGCCCGGCGCTGGCGCAAACGTGGTTCGACCATAATGGCGCAGTGCGCTGGCAGACGAGGCTCAGCGGGCGGCTGCGCGAGATCATCATCATTCGCGTCGCCCATCTCAACGGCGTTGACTATGTGCTGGCGCAGCATGTGCCCGGATTGGCCGTCGCTGAGGGATTGACCCTCGCGGAATGCGAGGCGCTGGCGAACTGGCGCGCGACCGATTTGTTCGATCGGCGCGAGCGCGCTGCGCTCGCCTATGCCGAAGCGATGACGCTGTCCACCTCGGTGTCGGACGAAGTGTTCGCCGACGTGCGAGGCCATTTCGACGACCGCGAGATTGTCGACCTTTCGGTGCTGATCGGCACCTACATCATGCACAACCGCGTCATGAAGGCGCTGGCAATCGACCTCGAGCCGGAAAGCAATCGCGGGCGATAACCCATTGCCCCCGCCTGAAGACGCGGAGGCTTTTGCCCCAGCCCCGAAGCGGCGGGTTACCACGGCAAGTTTGGGACAGCGGCCCCAAGCTACGTTGCGGGCAGGTTCAAGACCGACGCCCGAATGCTTTCTTAGATTCGAAACATCCATCCGCGCTCGCGTGGCAGGTCGAACCGAGTGAGCAATCTCGTTGCGGCATGTATTGCCTGCAACACCGATAAGGACGCAAGGCCGATCGAAGAATTCCCCCTGTATCAAAAGGCAGGCCAGGGCGCCGCTCAACGACGCCGCCGCCGTCAGCGCCACAGATGGGCTTTATGCGAGGCGTTAGCTTGGCTGGCACTGGCTTGCCGGTCGATACTTCGTCCGGCGGTCTCACCAAGTTCAACCGCTCCCGGCTAGAATTCCGAAGACGCACGCGTTGGACGCCGCCCTGTGTGGGTGAGGTCGGGGGGCGCGTCGGCCAGCAGCAGCAATCAAGGCGGGCGCAAAAGGGACTACTGCCCGAGCAAGCTGACGTCCCGCCCGCGTTGGGAGCGGGGAACTGCGGATCGCTTCCTCCATAGCGACCCAAGGTGGGCGAGACGCCCCGGCTGCCGGGTGAGAAGGGTGGGAACGGCGGGTGGCAGAGCACCGCCCTTGCACGAAAATTCAATTCCGTGAGCGTCCTGCGGGTGCGGCTTTGCGGATCTTGCGACACCTGGACGAGCGTATTAACGAAGACTAGCGATGCCGCGGCTCGGCCGGCGGCTCGATCCCCTTCATCTGCCGCTCACGCATGAGGGCGAGGCCAGGGCGGGGCGGTGCACCAAATCCGCCCGAAATCAGAGGCGTCGTTGCGATCCGATGACCCCTACCGGCAACCGAGCTAATCCGCGGCTCTACCTCCTCACCCCTGTTGTGAGCGATCCGGCGGCGCTGTCGGGCGCACTCGCCGAGATTTTCCGCGCGGCCGATGTCGCAGCGGTCCTGCTGCGTCTGCGCGATGCGGACGAGCGCGGGCTGATCAACACGGCCAAAGCGGTGGGCCCCAGCGTGCAGGCTACCGGGACGGCGCTGATCATTGCCGGCCGGCCCGACATCGTTTCTCGAGCCGGGGCTGATGGCGCCCATCTTGTCGGGCCGCAGGCGTTGCAGTCGGCCGTCGTGACGCTCAAGCCGAACTATATCGCGGGCGTCGGTGGGCTTCGCAGCCGCCACGATGCCATGGTGGCGGCGGAGGCAGGCGCCGACTACGTCATGTTCGGCGAACCGGACGCGGTCGGGCATCACCCCTCCCACGACGCCATCATCGACCGGGTGGCTTGGTGGGCCGAAGTGTTCGAGATTCCGTGCGTCGGATACGCGAGCGCGCTTGACGACATCGACGCGCTCGTGGCGGCCGGCGCCGATTTCGTCGCGATCGGCGACGCTCTGTTCGAAGATCCGCGCGGACTCAAGGCCGCAGCCGCCGACGCCGCGGCGCGCCTCACTGTCACGGAGACAACGACGTGATCGATTGCATTTGCGTTACACGGGCATTGGAGCACGCTCGGGTTCAATGGAGGCATGGTGCAGGCAAAGCGCACCGTACCCGCCGCCCCCTTGCTACGCTGTCGCGCACAGGGCGTTCGCATGTCGGCGCTACCTTGGCGGCTCCACAGGTTCTAAGTGGCGAGTTTGAGCTTGTAGAAATGCCACCTGACCGCATACCTCGTTGCGTAAGCCGGGAGAGGGAGTCCAGCATGGCTGGCCCAGATGCGGTTGCCTTGCGCCAGCGGCTGACGGCCGGGAGGGGGCGTCGATCGAAATCCGTCCTAGCGGCCTTGGGACTCCTCACCGCATTATTCGCGGCCGACCGCGCTCAGGCCCAAGCGCCGACCGCCAACTCGCTGCTTCCCCGCCCCCTTCCTGCAGCCAAAGCCGCCGATTCAAAGCTTGCTGCGGGGGGAGCCACGAGCGACCAACCGGCGCGAGGCGGCCGTGAGCCCGATCTTGCCTATGGCGCCTACCAGCGAGGCTATTTTCTCACCGCTTTCGCCGAGGCGACGCGACGCGTCCAGGAAAGCGGGGACCCGCACGCGATGACGCTGCTCGGAGAGCTCTATTCTAATGGCTTCGGAGTGCCGCTCGACGACATCAAGGCCGCAAAATGGTACAAGCTTGCGGCGGATCGGGGCGATCGCGATGCCATGTTCGCGCTCGCGATTTTCCACGTTTCGCGCCGCGGCGGCTTGCATGACAAGGCGGAGGCGGCAAGGCTGTTCGCGTCCGCCGCCAAACTCGGCAACGCCGCGGCCGCCTACGACCTCGGCCTCCTGTACCTCGAAGGCCAACAATTCCCGCAGGATTTCACCCGTGCGGCCGAATTGTTCAAAGCTGCGGCGCTGCAGGGCAATGCGGAGGCTCAGTACGCCCTCGCCACGCTCTACAAGGACGGCAAGGGCGTCGAGAAGAATCTGACGGAGGCTGCGCGCCTGCTCTCCGCCGCCTCGCTCGCGGAAAACCTCGACGCTCAAGTGGAATACGCAATCGCGCTATTCAACGGCACCGGCGTCGCCAAGGATGAGGCCAAGGCGGCGGCGCTGTTCCGCAAAGCAGCCCTGCGCGGCAGCCCGATCGCCCAGAACCGTCTCGCCCGCCTGCTGAGCGTCGGCCACGGCGCGGCGATCAATCCGACCGAGGCGATCAAGTGGCATTTGATTGCTAAGGCGGGGGGCAATGGAGACGTTTATCTCGACCAGTTCGCCGCTCAGCAGACGCCGCAGATCCGCGCGGCGGCCGACAAGGCGGCACAGCCGTGGCTCGTGGTCCTGCAGCCGAAATCCTGACCAGATCGGAGCCGGACGCTGGGAATGCCGCTCGGCGCACGCGGCGATGTGGGCGCTCGGAGGGTCGCCCCAGCCGTGACCATGCACCCACGCCGACAGCAGGTCTGCCGCAAAAGCGGCCCGGTCTGCCCACGACAAGCGCCCCCGTCGCCGATTGGCAAACCCCACCAGCATATTATGCCATCATAGTGGAAATATGCTCTCAACTCGCTTGGTAGCTGGAGGCTAACCCTACTTTACCAACTCGCGGTGGACAACTGCATTTTCAAGGCGCGCCAGCCTGAAAACGCGAGTCGAATCAACGGTACCCAATCGCAAATCGCCTGTAGTGTAGACCTAGTACCTTTTCTCGGTGATGCGAATCAACATACGTCATTCGCATCATGTTCTTGCGATACAACCGACGCTTCAAAGACGGCAAAGAGC
>JASHYD010000592.1 GCA_030043175.1 Xanthobacteraceae bacterium
TTTGTTCTCTCATCAGATGTTTTCTTTCATCCGATTTTTTGAAGTGCGTAAATTTCGGCTCGACAAGAGATTAGGCGGGACCATGATCCCATTTGCCAGACATTTTCGACGAAGGACCGTCTGCTAAACCCGCTGCAATCATATTGCCCGTCCAAGACCTAACTCAGCGTGTGGAATTCAGTTCCGGAAATACCGCAACTAACCGGGACAGAAGGAAAGCTGACAAGGCCTGAAGATATCGAATGACACTGAACCGCTGCGGAAACCCAACCCTACAAGCAAAGATCATCCCTGCTTGTCTTAGACACAGCCGCGCGTTTTGCTTGCAGAAAGGGCGTTCCATCTCACGCCCCATGTGGCCCACCGTATTTGATCTAAAGCAATCGCAACGTGTGTTACGGCCTCACTAGCGATGACGTGATTGAAATGGAAAATGCCTACTCAATATTGAGGCCTTGCACCCGCGCGGCAACCCGCGAGGTTGGCGCCGCCTTCCCCCAAAGGGCCATTCCGCACCTCGCCGACGCTTTTTTAATCAACGCCCACTTACTCAGGGCCTGTCCGATGCGCAGACGGAGCTGATCCGGGCTCGTTGGCGCACCCCCGGCCAACTCGTAAATCAACTTTGCGGCCAAACGCATGTCAGATTGCATCTGCGGTTGATCCCGCAGAAGGACACTCTGGGCTCTCGCCTCGAATCTATTTGCAAGCGCGCTCATCTCCTCCACGGTCAATGATGCAATTTTGTCGTAAGCCATTGGACTTTCTCCGGTGGTCAGGCCCAACCAAAAGCGGCGGTCCTGAGGCGGCACAGCGACCTAACGCGAGGAGCAGTCGATGAGTTCCAGAAAAAAAGCGGATGGCGGGTCTCCGAGCGCTTTTGTCTCCGCTCGAACAACTATTCGGCGGCGGAGCGACTTGGGGCGATCTTATAGTCGTTGTATCGCGGACGGCTGCGCCAACTGGCGTCGCCCAAGGGTCGCTCGACGACTGCAGTGTTGCAGCATGCGCCTATGCGGGCACTTCCAAACGCTCATGAGTCGCGATGCGGACAGACATCATAGGGCCTCGATTGTATGTTGGCTTAAGATTAGTACCTGGTTCCCCGAGTCACCTATCCCCTCGCGGGTACTGATCGCAATTGGCCCCGGCGCGCCACCCTGGGGCCAATTGCATTGTGCTCAATCCTCAACAGCGGGATGATCACCACCGCGTCGCCGGCGCCAAGAAGATTCGCACCTCGTTGTCAGTCCCGTATGGCACCCTGGTTGTTATTGCTTCGTGCCTTCTCATTGGTTCCCCGCCGGGACAACGTCCGGCGAGAGGGCGGTTGTGTGATTGAAAATGACCGAACCCGGCGCCAGCGCCCGTGTGCTTTGGCCTGATCGTAATCCGATCCCATGAAATCAGCTATGACGCGGCGGACCGGCCGCGTGATGCGACGCGCGCGAAATATCCAACAGCATTGGGATTGCGCTTGCCCTCCAGCGCGAACATGGCGCCCTGGGGGTCCATGCACCGGGCGATCCAGCTGCCGCCTGGCAATTCAAGCGGCCCCTCGATGATACGGCCGCCACCAGCCCTTACGCGCTCAGCCGCGACGTCGATGTCGCCGACATTGAAGTAATAGAGCCAGAACGGGATCGACACGGTCGCAGGCATGGTGAACATGCCGCCGATCGTCTGCCCTCCGGCAGAGAACAGCTGATAGGTGCCCTGCGGACTGGCGTCGGCTTCCGCTTTCTGCCAGTCAAAAAGCTCGCCGTAGAAAGCAAATGCCCTCTCCAAATCGATGGAAAGCAACTCATGCCAGCCCACGCGCCCCGGCTGGCCCAGGTCGGTAATCTGCTGGTTCGGCCTCAGCCACTTGATCAACGCAAGCGACGCCATTTGGGGGTCGGCAACGATCGAAAACCGGCTGAGGTCAGAGACATCTGTCGGTGGGACGTGCACGGCCCCGCCGCGCCGCTTGACCCGGTCAACGGCGGCGTCCACATCGTCGACGCCGACGTATCCGACCCACCTCGGCGTCGCGCCCAGTTTTCTCGCGTCCTCCGACAGGCCCACGAGCCCGCTCACAAACGCCTTGCCCGTGGTGAACAGGGCGTAAGCCATCGTGGGTGTCGAGGCGTCTTGTGCCCCCCATCCCACGACGCTGGCGTAAAACACCTTGGCGGCCGCCATATCTGTCGTCATCAACTCGTACCAGACGAAACGGCCATGATAATCGATCACGTCTTCGTCTCCATCTCTGGCTCAAAAGCCATGGACCCGGCCTTGAAGGCTGTGCTCGATTGCCAGCGTAGGATTCCGTTGAGCGCTAGCGAATCGATCGGCGCTTTGCAGCGGCGCCGCCGAACAGCTGTTTTCTGAGCGGTCGTCGGGCCCCGCAATGGCGGGAACCGTTGGCTCGACCCGCTCTCCGTGGTGCGTGACCGAGGGCGCGGTTCCTTTTTGGCTGGATAATGGCGGGTCGGAGCCCGCGACACAATGCGCAGAGTAATCCCGCATTGCATCATCATACGGCCGCAAGCAATTCATGAGGCGCGGTTTTATTAATTCTTTGACAGACTCGTGAGCACCCACGCCATCGGCCTTGAAAAGTACCTTTGTACAGCGTACGAAAACCGCGGTGGATGCTGAACAGTGGCTACAAGGCATGGAGGACACAATTATGCCACGTGCGAAGCAAGCTTCGAAGCGAAAAGCGGGGACGAAGGCCGTGCCGGTGTTGGGTGCCGCCGGGCTATCTCTATCACTAGCAGGAGGCGCCTCCGCAACGACCAGTGTGCCGGTCGCCGATATGCCGGCGATGAATAACCTTACGCAGGGGCACGAAATCACCCTCGCAGAAGAGGAAATCGCCGACGTCAGTCTGGCGACGTTCTACGTTTTCGACAAGGAAAACACTGGAGCGCTCGGATCCCCCATACAGGGAGCACTCGAGTCCCCCATACAGCTTGCCAGAGGCGGCTGCGGAGGCTGTAGAGGCTGTGGCGGCAGAGGCTGCGGCGGCTGCAGAGGCTGTGGCGGAGGCTGCAGAGGCTGCTTCATTGGAGGCTGCGGAGGTTGCGGCTGCGGCTGCTGCCTGTCGTGGGGAGCCTGCCGGTGGTGCTAGCCCGGAGCACTTTGCAATCACGGTGAGATGCGCAGCGCTGCCCATATGGGCAGCTTTGCACATGGCGCAGCTTTGCACATGGCGATGCCAAGTGAAACGCTAACCTGAGACTTAGAAGCCGGAGTTCCGGCAATCGAGAATAATGCCCCCTCCCAGCTGCGCCCCGCGTCCTTATCCTTCGCCCCGCTTGCGGGGAGGAAGCGGGAGAGGGTGGGGGCATTCGGAGTTATGGCGAAGATGCCCGCATTAGTATCATGACACGCCGCGATGGGCGCAGTGTTGCGCTGCCTGACAGCAAAGACGTTCCACAGTTTGCCGCGAATTTTTCCGTCTATGTGCTGCCACCCAATGTAGTGTGCCTCTATTCCGAGGACCGAAAGTTCTTCCTTCACGGCGAGCTTTACTGCGCGCTTGCCTCCGCGATCGCGAAGGGAGGTAAGACGTTTCGGGAACTCGTTTCCGGGCTTGAGCGAGATTTTCCGTCCGACAAGATTCA
>JASHYD010000593.1 GCA_030043175.1 Xanthobacteraceae bacterium
GCCCGGGTGGGAAGGCCCGCAACGTCAAACAGATTTTTCACCGCAAACGGCGCCCCGGCGAGAGAACCGACCGGCTCGCCTCGTTGGCGGCGCGCATCGATCGCCGCTGCACGCGCGCGGGCACGGTCGGCCGTCACTTCGGTGAAAGCGTTGAGCCTCGGATTTAGCGAGGCGATGCGCTCGAGTGCCGCCTCAACGACCGCACGGGCCGTCGCAGTGCCATCCACGACGGCGCGGGCAATATCGCGTGCAGACGCTTGTGCTGGGTCTAACATCTTCACGCCCGGAACACCGGAGCAGGCTCGGCATCGTCGGGCAACGGGGGGTCGGCGAGGAGGGCAGCGAGCCGTAAGGTCACTTCGAGATTTGCAAAAATCGCCGAATGCCAAGCCGGGTCCAGCGGCAGGGCCAGTGCGCGGGCAGAGGCGGCGATCAATTGATCGAGATCAGGAGAGGACATAGGTCACGTGTTGGTTGGCGCGTCCAGGATAACAAGTCCGGGCCGCAGTGCAATTGCGCCGGCCATGCCGACGGAGGGACTAGCCGCTTTGGATTCGACCGCTTTGGATTCGATCGCTTCGCCTGTCCGGCCCGTCGCTGGCACGGTTCTTGCGGATTTCTGACCGAACACGCGCCGTTAAGGAGTGCGGTATGCCTACGATCAAAATCGAAGCCGAACCTACGCCGCTTCACGTCGATCTTACCCACGCCGCCCTCATCATCATCGACATGCAGCGCGACTTTCTTGAGCCTGGGGGTTTTGGCGCCGCGCTCGGCAACGACGTGTTGCGGCTCAAGGTTGCGATCGAGCCATGCCGCAAGGTGCTCGCCGCTTTGCGCACCCGCGGTGTGCCGGTGATCCACACCCGCGAAGGCCATCGTCCCGATCTTAGCGACGCACCGCGCCACAAGGTCGAGCGCGGCGATCCGGCCCTGCGGATTGGCGCGCCCGGCCCGATGGGGCGCATCCTGGTGCGCGGCGAGCCCGGCCACGACATCGTCCCAGAGCTCTATCCGGTTAGCGGCGAGCCGGTCATCGACAAACCCGGCAAGGGTGCGTTCTACCAGACGGATCTCGAGCTGATGCTGCGCAATCGGGGCATTGACACTCTTTTCGTGTGCGGCGTCACCACCGAGGTCTGTGTCAACACCACGGTGCGCGAGGCCAATGATCGCGGCTATCGCTGCATCGTGCTTTCGGATTGCTGCGCGTCCTACTTTCCGGAATTCCACGACATGGGACTTAAGATGATCAAGGCCCAGGGCGGCATTTTTGGCTCGGTGGCATCCTCGCAGGCGCTGCTCGCCGGCATGGAATTGGCGGCCGCCGCATAGGATGCCCGTTTATTAGACGTGCGCGCCAATAAATCATCAGCCGCAAAGGCCCTTGTGGCGGCGAGCCGGTGGCCAGCACCGCCTTTGGCGGTCGGATGAGGGGCTGCGAGAAATTCAGGATGCTGCGCATGGGGCAGCTATTCGGGTTGGAAAGACTAATCAAGGCCCAGCATGCAGTATACCGCGCCCCGGACCGAACTGGCATGCTCTTTGCGAGACGAAGCGACGTGAGTTGAGGGCGACGCGTGATCCCGAACACGCAGGCTTAGACGAGGTGGATCGTTTTGGCGCTGACGGAGAGGTCGCACTGAATTGAAAGCTGTGCGGCTCGCGAGGTTGTCCGGCTCAGTCTTGAATTCTCCCCGCCAGGGGGGCGGGTGTTGTTGAGGTCCGTATCCCGGCAAACGGACCTGCGCCGACATTCGCCCCTCTGGATGGGAGAGTCGCGTTTTCGATTGGAGATTTCAATGGCAGATTCGACCTATCGCCCGGCCTTGTGGGTGTCGGGTGATTGGAATGCATTGTTCGGCTTCGGCACCAACATCCTCGTCAACATGCTGACGCTGACCGCGCTGCTGCGGCTCGTTCTTAACATGCCTGACGCGCTCGTGTTCGGACGCATCCTCCCGGCTGTCGGCCTGATGATGTTCCTCAGCACCGTGTACTACGCCTTTCTGGCCTATCGTCTGGCGCAGAAGACAGGGCGCAGTGACGTCTGCGCACTGCCGTCCGGCATCAGCGTGCCGCACATGTTCATCGTCACCTTTGTGATCATGCTGCCGATCTCGCTCAAAAGCGGCGACCCGGAAAAGGGCTGGCAGGCGGGCTTGGTTTGGGTGTTCTTCCAGAGCTTCATCCTGATGATCGGCGGATTCATTGCGCCCTACATCCGCCGGATCACCCCCCGCGCGGCGCTGCTCGGCACCTTGGCCGGGGTCTCGGTGACCTTCATTTCGATGCGGCCGGTGCTTGAAATGTACATGACGCCGGTGATTGGCCTTACCTGCTTTGCCATCATCACGGTGAGCTGGTTTGGCGGCGTCAAATATCCAAAGGGCATTCCGGCAGGCCTCGTTGCGATCATCGTCGGCACCGCGATCGCCTGGGGCTCAAGCGCGGTCGGGCTGCACTACGGCGACCTGAGTGTCGAAAAGCTCGCCGGTGCATTCGCCAACTTCGGTTTTTCGCTGCCGTTGCCGGCGTTCAACACGGTGTTTTCGGGGTTTGAGTTTCTCGGCATCATTTTGGTCACTGCGATACCGTTCGGCATCTATGACCTTGTCGAGGCCATGGACAACGTGGAAAGCGCGGAAGCGGCGGGTGACGCCTATCCGACCACGAGCGTGCTGACCGCGGACGGGGTGGTGAGCCTGATCGGATGCCTGATGGGCAATCCCTTCATCAATGCAGTCTACATCGGCCATCCGGGTTGGAAGGCGATGGGAGGGCGCATCGGCTATTCGGCCGCCACGGGCCTGATGGTCATCGTATTGGCATGGTTCGGCATCATCGCGATGCTGCTCGCATTGATACCGGTGGTAGCGATCTCGCCGATCCTTCTGTATATCGGCATGCTGATCGGCGCCCAAGCCTACCAGACCACGCCATCGAGGCACGCGCCCGCGGTGGTGCTCGCGCTCATGCCGCATCTTGCAGCATGGTGCAAGACGCTGATGGACGGTGCGCTCGGCGCTGCAGGCACGAGCGCGGCAGCCATCGGCATGGAAAAGCTCGGCGCTGCCGGCGTGCTTTATCACGGTCTCGAAGTGTTAGGCGGCGGATCGATCCTCGCGGGCCTCGTGCTCGGCGCGATCGGGGCCTTCGTGATCGAACGCAAGTTCACCGAAGCCTCGGCATTCGCGGGCGCCGGCGCCGTATTGACCTTCTTCGGTTTCATGCACGGGGAGTCGATCGGTTTTGCCGTCACCCCGACCGTAGCGGCGGCCTACGCCATTGTCGCGGTCTTCCTTTATGCTTTGGTCCGCTACCCGGAATTTATCTCGGTCGACATTGCGCCTGCCAAGGAAGCAATTGCGCACCCGGCCGAATGACAATTCGGACGCACGGTCGAACTTCGCGGGCTGCTTGATCGCCCGGCGCATCGTATGGTGCGAGATTATCAGACGGCGGCGCCTGACGCCGACCGCCCTGGCAGCCGGTTTTGCTTCCCGCGGGGCCGCAAAGACGCCGGCCGATCCCGCCGGTTGCTTCGTTGCACCGCACCCGCAGATCGAAAGACGGGGCAGCGCTTGCGCCGGCGCCAGGCGGCACGCCGGCGGCGTCAGAATGCCAGCGCCGAGACGGGAATCCGTCACGAGAGCAGCGCTTTCATCTTGTCCTGATTAATCGACTTCGCCAGCTGGTCGACCAATCCGGCGAGCGGCATCGGTATCTTAGCGTGCTGGGCGATGTCGAGCGCGACATCCATGTCCTTTTCAGCCCATTTGCCGGTGCCCGTGCCCCAGCGCGACAGCGACCAGTTGGCGCCGCTGCCATGGCCCAGCGCCTCGATCAGCTTTGGCATCTCGACGCCGAGCGCCTTCGCCAGCGTCAGCACCTCGAAATTCGCGCACATGTTCGCCCACAGCAGAAGGTTGTTCATGGTCTTGGCGATCTGTCCGCTGCCGACCGCCCCGACATAAATGATGTTGCGTCCGAAGGCGCGAAGCGCGGGCGTTGCCCGCTCGACCCAGCGTTCCTCGCCGCCCGCGTAGACGGTCAGTTCGCCATTGTTGGCGGCCTCCTGGCCGAGCACAACCGGCGTGTCGATAACGCCGACGCCGCGCGCGGCTGCGACCGCCGCAAGGTCGCGGCAGGTCTGCGGCGCGACCGAGCTCGAAATGCAGATGACGGCGCCCGGCCGCAGACGGTGCAACAGACCCGATGTGCGGATCACTTGATCGACCTGCGCATCGGTCGCCACCATTACGACGATGATTTCGGCCCGCTCGCCGACCTCGGCGGCCGAACCGCATACCTGCACGCCATGCGTCGAGGCGCGGCGCATGGCGTCCTGGTCAATGTCGGTTCCGTGGACCTCGAAGCCGTGCGAAGCCATGTGGCGCGCCATCTGCAGCCCCATTGCCCCAAGGCCGATCACGCCGGTGGTTGTGCTGCCCGTCATGGCCTCCCCCCGCTTCGTTCGCGCGCCGTTGCGGCCGCGTCAATCGTAAGGCCATGCTCGGTGTCTGCCAACACCACTCCATAATCGCGCTTGGCCGCCTGGCGAGAAACATACCCCTCCACGACATCCGCGAGCACCCTTTCGGGCTCGCGCGCGAACGCCTCGCCGAACCCGCCGCCGCCGGGTGTGTCGAGACGGAACGTGTCTTTCCGGCGCAGCGGGTGGTCAGCGTACCGGGTGGGCAGGCGCTTGGCGGATGCAGTGTCCGGATTGATGACGATATCGCCGGGGCGGCCGTCGCGACCTCCGGCGCAGCCGTGTGGCGGGATCACATGCTTCATGGAGCGGATGGAGAACCGCGCGTCCGCAAGATTGAAATATTCGCGCCGCAAGCCGAGGCCGCCGCGATGGCGGCCGGCGCCGCCGGAATCAGGGATGAGGTCGAATCGCACCAGGCGCGTCGGAAATTCGGATTCGATGATCTCGACCGGTGCGACGCGGGCATTGCTCTGGTTGACCGTGATGCCGGAAGCGCCGTCCTTGGCGGCGCGGGCGCCGGCGCCGCCCGCTACGATCTCGTATTGCACGTAGTTGCGGCCGGTGCGGGTATCGCGCCCGCCCAGGATGATGGACCGGCTTCCGCTGCCGTCGGCGCGCGCTTTGGCGGGCGCGACATGGCTCAACGCGGCGAAGATCGCGTCCACCACCGCATGGACGGTCGGATTGTAGGTATTGACCGGCGCCGGAAAGCGCGGATTGAGCACACTGCCTTCCCGCGCCGCGACCGAAAAGCCTTGCAGCAATCCGCTGCAGACATGCATGTGCGGGTCGATCAGCGAGATGAGGCAATAGGCGCAGGCCGCCTGCACCAGTGGTGGGCGGATGTTGGCTGGGCCTTTGGTCTGGTCGGCGGAGGCGGTGAAATCGAAGTGGAGCGCATCGCGGTGCTTGTCGACCGCCACATGAATGCGCACCGGCCGCTCGAGCTCGATTCCGTCGTCGTCGACGAAGCGCTCCGCCTCGAACCGTCCATCCGTCCAGCCCGAGACCGCGAGCTTTATGCGAGCACGCGCCATTGCGTATAGCCGGTCATAGCAGGTGCCGATCTTCGCGGCGCCATGTTTGCTGATCAGCGCGAGCAGCCGCCGTTCGCCAAGCCGGTCGGCGCCGAGCTGGCCGCCAATATCGCCGAGCACCAATTCGGGCGTACGGCTGTTGGCGGCGATGATGCGCGCGAGGTCGGTGTTGGGTATGTAGCACCTCTCATATCGTACCGCCGGAAGCTGCAGACCCTCGTTGAAGAGTTCGCGCGCCTGACCCGAGCAACTTCCTGGCACCGGTCCGCCAATATCGCTCTTGTGGGCGATGCTGCCGCAAAAGCCGAACAGCAGGCCATCGACGAACACGGGCGTAATCACGGCAATGTCGGGGGCGTGGGGACTGCCGCCGTGATAGGGATGATTGATCAGAAAGGCGTCGCCTTCCGCGATGGTGTCGCCGAAGGCCGCGCGCACGGCGGCGCAGCAGGCCGGAAACGCCCCGATATGAAGCGGCAGCACGACGTGCTGTGCGACGACGTCGCCGTTGCGGTCCATGAGGGCGCAGGAGGCATCCTGGGATTCGCGAATGATCGTGGAGAAGCCGGTGCGGAAAAGCGCATTCTGCATTTCCTGGACGATGCCGCGCAGGCTGGCCTTGACGACTTCGAGGTCGATGGCATCGACGGGGATAGCCGGCGTCATGGCGCGCCTTCGGTGATCATGAGGTTTTTCCAGTCGTCCACCCTCGCGGTCTGACCCGGGCACACGACGCTCGTGCAGTC
>JASHYD010000594.1 GCA_030043175.1 Xanthobacteraceae bacterium
GGGTGGTGGCGCCCATCCGGGAGCACCGGCATTCGTGCTCGCCCTCGAGCGCGCCACACCTGTCCCTTGTACGTTGCGAATTGCTTGGCGGATGAACGGATCTTGCCGAGCAGCGAGGAGAACGGTGAGCCTTTCTCGTGGCAAAGGGTACACTATTTCAACTTGGCGCTTCGAGGTCATGCAAGACGGCTTGCCAAGAATTCCGGCCTGACCGAGAGGAAGCGGCAGAGCAAATCACCGCCAACATCATCGCAGGCGTCACCGTGTTTCCGTCAGTTGTGGGGCGTCAACCGGGCCCAGGAAGCCCGCTGCACCTATTGCGCCGGTCGGTGAGTGCCGGGGTACGCTCGCTCGCAATGCTCCCTCCGCCGCGCTTTCCGCGGCGGAGGGCCTAAGCTGCCACTCCATCCGGCGCTGCCGAAAGTCCCACCTGTGCAACGGCGCGAAAGCAACCCACCATGCTACATGATGATTGCGATGCTCCGTGTGCTTGGGACGTTCGTCGCGAACATATTCGAGCAACGGCGCGACGTGATGTGGAGTCTTCGGATCAGCTCATATCGCGCTAAGCGTGCTCCACACCTGCGGTGATGTGTGCGTGGTAGTCGGGGTGCACGCCCTACGACCTCGATGAGGAGGATCGAGAGCGCGACCCGCTCCAGCATTGAGGCCATTCACCGCGTGTAGATGAAACCTGCTTGCGCGAGGTTAATCAGGGTCGGCACGACACCAGGTGTGAGCACGGCATTCCGGATCAGGTGATTGGTGAGGTCAGCGGCCACCGCATCGACCGACAGGTGGTCGGGATTCTGGTCGGCCGCGACCAGCCGGCTAGCCAACTCCCAAATGGCATTGTGGCACGCCAGGAATACGACACCGCGCCGCTGCAGAACCACAATGTTGTTACCCTTGGGCGAGAACACGCCGTCGGTCGACTGAATGTCGGCCGGATCATGCGAAACCCCGGCCGGCACGATGATAAACGTGTTACTCGTAATGTTGCCGCCGGCGATCTTGGCGAGTTGGTACTTATCCCACGCCGCCTGCTCGTAGAGGGCGAGATGGGCGGGGCCATGGGTTCCGGACACGCACAGGAAGTCCGGCTGATTGAAGGCGTAGATCTGGCCGTTCAAGGTGTTGCGCATGCCATTGAGCCAGCTGCCGCTGAGATCGGTATGGTCCCAGGCCTGGCGCGGGCCTCCCTTGTAATTCATCACGAGGTCGAGCGCCGCCTTGTCCCAGAGGTCGGGCTTGTCGGCGATCATGGGCACGGTCTTGTAGTCGCGCCGGCGCGGCAGTTCCGCAAGACGGTTTGAAAATTCGCGCAGGTTTTTGCCGCCGTCCGGCTGGAGCGTCGTGTCGACGGCTGCTGCGGCGGCGTGCGTAAAGCCACTCATGACCAGTCCTGCCCCCATGCTTGCGATAGCGCCGCGACGGTCCATCGAAAATTCCATGTTTCTTCTCCCTGTGCGTTCAAATAAAAATGAGCCGCTCCGAGACGGAACGTCAAGCGCAACTCTTCGGCACGTTAATGTGCGCTGCAAGCCCCTGGCGTGCCGTCGACCACGATGGGTCCCTCTATTTACACGAATTTGCGACTGAACCGAAGAGCGAATGAGCTTGGCAGAGGCTCACAAGTATGTGGTGCTCGCTGTAGACGTCAACCGATCCACGCTGTTTTGTCGGAGCCAGGAAGGCGGGCAGGGTGCTGGGGCGGGCGATCCAACCGCTCCTGAGCTTGGCGACCAAGCCGCGCCTGACTTCGACTTCGGTGCGAGTCAGGTTTGTCCGTCACGAGGCGCGGGCGATGTCGTCGGTGAGGTCGGTCCAACAAACGAGCAGCCGGATCATTCGCCCGGAGCCAAGGACCTATCGGTGCGAATAGAGCGTGGCCACTGGTCGAAACGGTCGAGGGAGAGATAGATCACCGGAGTGGTGGAGAGCGTCAGGATCTGGCTGACGATCAGGCCGCCGGCGACTGCGATGCCGAGCGGCCGCGGCTCGCTGCCTCACCCATGGTGATGACGAGCGGCAGAGCGCCGAGCAGTGCGGCTGCGGTAGTCATCATGATGGGCCGGGGAACGCAGCCGCTTTGATTAAGATGTCTTTGATATCCTGGCGTTCTCAGGCCTTGCGGGCCAAACACGCAGAATGGCCGCTACGCTCGCTTTGGTAGAACGCAGATCAATCAACAGCGTCTCCAGTCCTCGCTGCCCCCAGCAGTGGACCTTGTCGGAATCGACTGGACGGATGTGCGAGGACGCGCTTTGCTCCGTAAGGATCAGCTCGCTATGTGCCTTTAAATTCTCGAAAATAAGCATAAATAGAGGTAGCCGACTCGATCAGGACCCGACAAGGGAGACGACCTTGACAACCAAACCGAACGAGGCCCGAGCTCGCGCCGATGCAAGTTTCAAGAAGGAGGAGCGTGCGAAAGAAGGCGCAAAGGCTATGATGGAATATCAAGCCAGCATCCGAATGGTTCGTGAAAAGACTGAGCGATTAAAGGCGCTTCGATTGGCCAAAGAGGCAGCGGACAAGGAGCGCGCCGATTAAGCGCCACGAAGACGTCTTGAAACGGTCAGGTAGGCGGCCCATCTATGGCCTGCTCCTAATTGGCTAGTGGGGAGCTTGACGGGACTGAGCTCCGTTCTATTTCACTCTGACAGCCCGGGTCGCGCGGGGTTGTCTTCATCTGCAGTCGGCTCCGCGGCGTAACCCGCAGCGGGCGCAGAGGCGCGTACGGAAGAAAGCTTCTTCATTGTCCTCCTTTCATGACTTCACTCTTAACAAAGAGATTACACGCGCAGTCGCCGAAGAAAGGTACCTGACCCCCACTCCGATCCAAGCGCAGACGATTCCGGCCGTCATGTCGGGCCGCGATGTGATTGGAATTGCCCAAACTGGGACCGGCAAAACCGCCGCATTCGCACTGCCCATTCTGCACCGTCTCGCGATCAGCCCGCGTCCGCCGGCACGCAGGAGCTGCCGAATCCTAGTGCTCAGCCCGACGCGCGAGTTGTCCGGCCAAATTCGCGACAGCTTCCACACTTATGGCCGCTTCCTGCGCGTTAGAGCCGCGCTGGCGATCGGCGGCGTATCGATGGGCGTCCAGGTTCGCGTTTTGCTCAACGGCGTGGATGTTCTTGTCGCCACGCCTGGGCGGTTGCTTGACCTTGTCAAGAGCAATGCGCTCCGATTGGGCGAGGTCGAGTGCCTCGTTCTCGATGAGGCCGACCAGATGCTCGACATGGGTTTTATTCGTGACATCCGTAAGATTGCCGCCAAGCTTCCGATCCAGCGGCAGACGCTAATGTTTTCTGCGACCATGCCTCGCGCCATCGCCGAACTCGCCGCGCACATGCTGCGCGACCCGATCAAGGTCGCGGTAGCGCCGGTCGCCTCGACGGTTGAACACGTCGAGCAGCGCGTCATTCGTGTCGACCGCTCCGCAAAGCCGGCGATCCTGATCGACGTGTTGCGGCGAGAAACGATCGACCGTGCCCTGATCTTCACGAGGACAAAGCACGGCGCCGATAAGGTCGCGCGTGGCTTGATCCGGGCCGGCATCGGGGCCGAAGCGATTCACGGCAACAAATCGCAAAACCAACGCGAACGCGTGCTCGCGTCCTTTCGTAAAGGAGAACTTAGGACACTCGTCGCTACGGATATCGCGGCGCGCGGCATTGATGTGGATGGCGTCAGCCACGTCGTGAATTTCGATCTGCCGAACGTGCCGGAAACCTACGTGCATCGTATCGGCCGTACGGCGCGCGCAGGCGCGGAAGGTGTCGCGATCTCGCTGTGCGACGTCGAGGAGGCAGCCTTCCTGCGCGATATCGAGAAGCTTATCCGCATGACTATTCCGGTAAGCGACAGTGGCGCCAATCAACGATGGGCGAAGGCTGCCACCGCGGCGAGTGCCTTTATCAAGTCACCTGGCAAAGCTAGGCGACGGCGCTCGAACCGCAGTGGTCCGGCGCGTAAGCAAAGTCGCGGTGGCCAGTCAAAAGAGGCGCCGCGCAGTATCGAGTCTGTTGCCTTCATGCACGGGACGGATCGGCCCGAGCGCAACCGCGTCGCACGCGCGCGTCATTCACAAGAAACATAACGTGCCCAAGGAAGAATTGCTGCAATTCGGCTGAGGCCGTCAGCAGGCGGCCCAGCCGTTGAGTTGCTGTCTATAGCGGCGAGAATGATTTCACGCACACAACGTTACTTGGCTGAAGGCAGGCTAATGCGAGTTGGCCGCCAAATGCACCGCTTCAGTGGCGTCGATTGCCGCACGAGGCTAAGCAACGCATCAGCGGATTGGCGGCATTCGCGCCGCAAAAGGCAGATGTTGAGGCAGGACAGCGCGACCGAAGCTTCATTCTTCATAGCCGCTGACGCATTTGCTCCGCCTGCGGTCGGACTCAATTCTTGATTTCACCCTTCGTCTGTTAGGCGGCCCGGAACGTGAGGAGGAAGGCCACGCTATAGTCTGCGTCTGAAAGACAAATCGAGCCTTGATGGGCGCGGAGCATCGATCGCACGATCTCGAGTCCCATGCCGGTCCCGCCGCTTTCCCTCCGCGTCGTGAAGAATGGCATGAAGAGCTTGTCCCGATTGTTGTCCGCGATCGGTTCGCCGTCGTTCATCACCGCGACAGAAATCGTGTCGGCTGACCTACGGGCTCGGATGCGCAAGAGCTTAGCGTGGTGGCGAACGGCATTGTCCGCGAGGTGGGAAAAGATGATGATGGCGTTGTCGGCCGACATCCGGACAGCCTGATCGAGGCAGCCGTCCGCCTCGATCGACAAGCCGCAAAATGCGCTGCGCGTCGCGGCGACGACTGACGCCAGGGTGGTGCTGCCGCCAAGCTGCGGGTTGTCAGCGCGGGCGAGCTCGCGGAGCCGATCGAGCAGCGCCGTCAGGCGCCGCGCGTCGGCGATCACGTTGTCGAGGAACTTGCGACGTTCGCTCTCCGACATGTCCGTGCCTGAGTCGCGCAGCAACTCGGCAGCGCCTTGAATCGAACTCAGCGGCGATTTGAGCTCATGGGAAACGTGAGCCGCGAAGGTCGCAATGTAGTCGGTGCGGTCATAGAGCCGTTCGGCCATGTCGAGAAAGCCCTGTGATAGCATGGCGAGCTCGCGGGTGCCGTGATGGGCCGGCGCCCGGAGGGCATCGCGCCCGGCGATACCAATCGCCTGCATATGTCCGAGGAGCTGCTGCATAGGTCGCGTGATCGTGCGCCAGAACAGGAAGCCGACGATCAGCGTCCCCCCGACAATCGCCGCGACTGCGGCAGCCACGCGATGGCGCTCTGCCTTGAGATTCTTGAGAATGTTGTTTGGGGTGCGCGACGCGTAGATGACGCCGGCCACCGCGCCGCCGACCATGACCGGCATGGCGGCGAAAACGCGGACGCTGGTGCCGCGTGTGATCGAATAGAGCGGCGGCGCTGGCAGATTGCGGCGGCGCAGCCGCAACACGCTTCTGTAGTGACCGTCGAGCGCCCGCGCCACCTCTTCGACGTCCGCGAGTGAGAGCCCGATCTCGTTGCCGCCGGCGATGACGACGCCACGGGGGTCGAGCAAGCGAAAGCCGGCGAGCGTCACCTTTTGGGCATTGGCCAGAACGGGCTGAAGCCGCCGCCCGATTTCCAGGAGGGCGGCGTCTGGTGGACTCGCCGGCAGACGGCCATCGGGGCGCGGGCCCAGGATTTCGCTGCCGGCAAGATCAAGGCTAGGCTCGATCGGGGTGAAGGGGCGTTCGTCATGGGTGGGCACGCCGCTTGTTGATGGCTTGGCAAGCGGGCCGCCTAGTTCGCGTTCGAACACCGCCGCCAGAACAGCGCATTGGACGGCCAGCTCGGCTTCGGTTTGTCGGATCAACTGGTTTTCATAGAGTCGAAAGAAGAACAAGCCAGCGAGCGGCAAGGCTGCGACGGTGGTCAGTACCGCGCACACAATCATGGCTAACGACGGTCGCCATTTCTGCTTGACCAGCAGCTTGTGCGCGCCCGCGTTTTCAGCGTGTCGCAGTGTCACGCGCTGGCCGTGCAGCGGCCGAGCCGGAAACCGACGGCGTGCACGGTCTCGATGACGTTGTCACATCCCACACGTGCCAGCTTGGCCCGGATATTGCGGACATGGCTGTCGATCGTGCGATCGGAGACGTTGATGTTCACACCATAGGCGGCGGTCATTATCTGGTCGCGGCTGAAGACGATGTTCCGGCGCGAAAGAAGGACCTTGAGAATCGCAAACTCGATGGCGGTCAGGTCGAGCAGATGGCCGCTGAATTCAGCGGCATGCTCCATTGGTCGAAGCGTCAGGGCACCGTGCGACAGCAGCACCTCGTCGTGCAGCGGCAAGGCGGCAGCCGCGGCGGCGCGGCGTAGGATGACGTTGACCCGCGCGATCATCTCGCGCGGGCTGAACGGCTTGGTCACATAGTCGTCGCCGCCGATCTCAAGTCCGACGATGCGGTCGATCTCGTCGTTGCGCGCAGAGAGGAATAGGATCGGGACGTTCGATGACTTGCGGATTTCTCGACACACCGCCAGCCCGTCGGTATCAGGCATGCCGACATCGAGAATGATCATGTCAGGCGGGTGGTGCCGAAAGAGGATCAGCGCCTCGCCACCATCGCGTGCCATCTCGACGGTCATGCCGGCCTTTTCCAGCGCAAAGCCGATGACGTCGCGGATGTGGGGGTCATCATCGACAACGAGGATACGGTGGCCCAATGCATGTCCCCTTAGACCATCGACTGGCGCACTCCGGCCGCAAGGGCATGGGCGTCCCTGTCATCAAGATACTGCTTGAGCCGATAGCTGCGAAAAGTCCAGGCCCGCCAATCGGCCATCCGCCAAGCATGGCGCGCCTCCAGGCTCCCGCGGCAGTCGCACACGCCGGATTGTGGCAGCCGCCCATTCGAAGTCGCCTTCGTCTTGGCTGCCAGCTTGTCCAGTGCCGGGAGCGCCGCCGGACCGAGCCCGCACAGATAGGCCATGTCGGCCGGCTGGCCCGAGCCGGTGATCTCACGGCTATGCATCACATTGAATTGCGCGATCGTGCTGGAGAAATCGACGAGGCTGCAGACGTAGAGCGCCAGCGCAAGCACTGCCGCGTTGGCCCAGACTAGCCAGCGGTTGGTCCGGTCAAGCACGATCCTGGCCACGATCAGGATCAGGCCAGCGGCGACAAGCAACATCCAGACGAAGGCCGCGCAACGCCATTGAGTGAGAGAATAGACCTCGACATAGAGATCGAGGCGGAGCATCGACGACGACACGAGCAGCAGATTCTGGCCGATCCACAGGAACACCAGCACGCGCACAAGGCGTGAACGTGCGATGGTGGTTCCCGGCTGGGCGGCGGCCACCACGAAGGCGGCGGCCATGAGCGTGGTCACGATCAGCGGGTAGGCGCCGCGATGCGCATAAGCCGCATAGGTCATTCCGGCCGGCAGAGCCAGACCGCCCCACAAGTAGGCGGCATCGAGCGTGGACTGAACAGCGAACAGCGCGTTGAACAAAACGAGTGAACGCAGGATCGCGGTCCGGCCGAATAGCGGGCCGTCCGAGCGCACGGTGGCGGCCGGCGCCGCTATCACGGTCCGGTCTGGCGATCGCGCGGCAGACAACCGTTCGGGCGAAAGCTCCAGCTCGAGGGCGTCCATAATGCGTTGCATCGTCGGCTTGATAGCGATCCGTACCTGCAGGAACGGCCAGGTCAGGGCGATGACCGCGAGCCAAAACAGCGGCCGCGCGAGGTCGATGTGCTTCCAGGCTGATGTGTCAACACTGCTCAACCATTGCTCGATGAGCGGATTGGCCCGCGAGAACAGCAGCAGAAACAGGCCGCCGAGGCCGACCGGCACGATCCAAGCCACCAGCCAGTCGGCGCCGTGCGTCGCGATATCGCGCTGTTTTGCCTCATGGATCGCATAGCCGAGATCAGCCGCCAGCCGGAACGGGCCCGAGGCGATCATCCAGCCGACATCGGTGAGCCGCTGTACCGCGGGCGGCGCCGGCCATCCGGTCGCCACAAGCGCAAAAACGCTAGCGCCGGCGGCCGCGAAGACCAATGATAGCAGGCCGAAGTCTTCGATCGCGGGCAGGAGCGCGGCCGCGAGAACAGCAACCGCGCCGGCGAGCTCGGTGCGGCTCGCGCGAACCGGATTGCTCAGCAGCGCAGTGGCGCACAACGCGGCCACAAAGATCGCGACCGAAATGCCGGGCGCATGCAGATAAAACAGCCAGTCTGCCAACGCCGTCACTACTAACCCGGCGCCAAGGAGAGGAAGGGTGCCGCACACCCAGGATGGGATCGCGTGTCGCGCGATCGGAAAGCTGATCATCGTGATATAGCTCCTTTGATTTGCCCGAGGAAATTCGGAAGCGAGAGTGGCGTGGCGGGCCGGCCAGCAGAAAAGCCGTCGCTTTCGCACGGCCGCAAATAGCGGTGCGAATTTGCAGCTGTCGCGGCATCATTTCCCAGAGTTTCAGGATTTTCGTGCAGGATTCGTGCAGGTGCTCCACTCGCCGATTTCGACACCCGGTGCATGATTTCGCGAATGGCCAGCCACGAAATCGCGCACGATCGTCGTGGTGGCTAGCACCCCCCGAAAAACGACGACAGCACATCCGGCTGCGTTGGTTCGCAAGCACGCCGCGCATATCCCGCCTCGCTTCAGGCAGGCAACAGTCTCGACAGGTTTTGGCAACGGCGATGTCGGTGGGGGCATCCTAAAAATAACCGTTGCAGGTCAAAGAGCGCCCATACCCATGGCTAACGATTTGAAAAATGATAGCTTTCTGTGGCGCTGCGCTGGCCACCCCCCCGTCCAACGCGTCATTTTGATTGTCATTTCTTCTCGTGGGGCAGGCGGCGGGACGATTTTTTCGTGAGCCCCGCTTCGTTGCGCGGCTCGCGGTCAGCTTCTTCTGCGCCAGCCTTCCGCGTATACACCCGAGCCATGGTCGCATCATCCCAACCGAATATCAGCCAACTCATGCTCCCTTGCGCCGGCTTCAGCGAGTCGGGCGGGTCCCATTTTGCGCAAGCCGCGGCAGGCAGTCCCCCTTCACGCGCCCACTCTCGTTATGACCGGCCTGACTCTCGGTTACGCGATGCGTCGGCCCCGAAAAGGTGTTTGAAAAGGAGTGCACCCGATGTTTCTACGCAATGGTTGGTACGCAGCAATCTGGTCCAAAGACCTCGCCAACAAGCCGATGGCGCGGACATTCCTAAATGAGCGTGTTGTGTTGTTTCGGTCGACCACCGGCGTCCCTGCAGCGCTTGAAGACAAGTGCTGTCATCGCGCTGCGCCACTGTCACGCGGCGAGATCAACGGCGAGTACCTCGCGTGTGGTTATCACGGCCTTCAATTCGACGCCAATGGCCAATGCGTTCTGGTACCGGGCCAGAAGCATGTGCCGCCGGGCGCGAAAGTTCGCAGCTATCCGGTCTACGAGAAGTGGAATGTTATCTGGATTTGGATGGGAGACGCTGACAAGGCCGATGCGAGTAAGGTGCCGGACCTGCCTTGGCTGAACGATGCCAAGTGGGCGACCACTCCTGGGACAATTCACGTCAAGACAAACTACCAGTTCATCATCGACAATCTTCTGGATCTCACGCACGTTACTTACGTGCATAAGAATACGCTTGCCGGTGATCCGCGCGAAGCGACGACGCCGACAAAGATGGAAAGACTCCAAAACGGTGTGCGGGTGGGGCGCTGGATGCTCGACTTCGTGCCGCCCCCACTTTTCGCCCGTGCCGGAAATTTCACGGGCAAGGTTGATCGCTGGCAATTGGTGACGTGGACTCCGCCGTCAACAGTATTTCTCGACGTGGGATGTGCTCGCGCCGGCACCGGAGCCCCGCAGGGAGACCGTAGTCAGGGCATTTCGATCTGGTCTACTCATCTCGTCACGCCCGAGAGTGAGGAGACCAGTCACTACATGTTCTGTTACTCACGGGACTTCAAGACGAAGGACGAGAGCACATCTAGGCTTTTGTATGAGGGGTCGAAGGCGACCTTCCTTGAAGACGCCGACATTCTCGAAGCGGTGCAGACCAACCGCGTGGGCGGCTCGCTTGCAGGCCTGATTGACGTGAACGCCGACGCGGCGCAGCTGCAGGCGCGCCGAATGCTTCAGTCGATGATCTCAGCTGAGCAACAGTAGTCATGGAGCTGACGTTACCGAGCCGATTGCTCACCTGAGCGACGAACCAATGGAGCGCTTGAGCAG
>JASHYD010000595.1 GCA_030043175.1 Xanthobacteraceae bacterium
GCCTGCCGATCCCAGTAGGCCTTTCCGGCTGCAGCATCGCCCGCGATCTGCGCCGAAGCGGTGTTTTGCGCAAGCGGCAGCGCGAGAAACGCAAGTAGCAGCTTTTTCATGGATTCCCTCCCCTCAGAAGGCTGACGCGGGGCTGCGCGTCTATCGCTTGTTTAACATCCAGGTCGCGAAACGGCAAATGGCCTCGCGAGGGCCTTGCGGTTGCGATCCATTTCGGCGTTCGATGGCCTGGATAGGTCACGGTCAGTACCGACAGCGGATGACCTTCCCCGCTCGCGCACTTCGCACGTCTATGCGGGTGATTACGGAGGGTCCGCTGGAGCAGCGAGCCACGCAGGACCTCGCCAGGGACAGGAAGATTCGAGGAAACGTTGGCGTTTGCGAATCATCTGATCACGTATCATGCCGCGAACTGGTCTGATTCGCAGCCAGGCCACAATCGACGGTTCCGCGAAATTCTGCGAAGGACTTGCCTTGGTGGCAGCCAGCAGATTACAGGAGAAACCGTCCGTTCGCGCAGTTCCTCGGCGCCGGCCCCGTGGGTACCCTGGACCCGAGCGGGCTGCGACGTCGGCGCGTTCGCGACCGCCAACATCGGTTCTGCTTTCGCAAGCCGGAGGATTCGCGCGCGTTCGCGGGAACGTTTCGGCGGCGAGCGTATGATTTCCTCTTCATGGCGGCAGCCTGCCAATCACCGAGCGCTCCGCGCGTTGCCGCGGCTCGCCGCCAGCCTGTCGCATCGGTCAAGCGGGAAACCTCATGCCACCTTTCCTCGCCTCGGCTATTAGACGCAGTCGCAGCGATGTCTTCTCGGCTTCGGTGGCTGTCTTCAGGTTCAGCCCGGCGACCTCGTACATGCGATGAATAGCGTCGGCGTGCTTTTCTTGCATTGCGCCGTCATGATCCTCCCGCATGTCGTGAAACTGCTCGGACGTGATGTTAAGCGCGCGGTGATATGCGTCCTCCACGCTCTCGTCAGGTTTTCATTTTCCAACATGAAGGGCGCAAAGATACATTTCGACCGATGCTCTAGTGCCCATCAGCATATCCCTCTCGGTCACCCCGGCATTCTCCCCGCGGCCACACACGGCGCTGAAGGCCGAGAAAGGGCTATTCTTTTCCCCCTGGCTGGCTCCGGGACAGAAGTCTCGAAGCCGGCACTCGTGCTTTTTTTTCCTACGAAAACTGCGCCCTACACGGCGGAAGAGACGACTTTCGCGCAAACTAACCCTAAAGGGCCGGCCCAAGCCGCTCGCCATCGGTCGCTTCCTTTAGCGCGAGAGACTTTGGTGGCAATTGGAGAACGGTCGCGTGCTGACCTCGACGGAGGTCAGTCAGTAAAACAATCGTGCCATTCGCGAATTCTAGAGCATCGCAGTGTGTGTTCGATTGGTCTTTGTTAATTTGCTGAAAGCGGGCGACGGTCCCGCTGCGCTTGCCGAACCGGGACTTCGGTAGAAGCCTTCCCAGCAGGCTTTGCCGCCTAGCTTCAGCTTTGAAGGCGAGTTCAGTGCCGGGCAGCAGACACACCGCAACTTTGGGCTTTCCCGCAGCGCAAAAGCCCCGGGTGCCTTGGAATGTCGTTGTGATGAGGTGATCTCCAACCTCCGCAGGCCGCGACGCGATACCGTGCAAGCTGTAGTCGCACATTGATGGCGCTCCTTCTCTTTGTAGAAGCGATGTTCCTGTTCTCAAATGCGGTCGCGTTCCGATCCAGATGTCCGGATCGCAACCACGAGCTGCAGCGGATATCGCAATAGGGAGGCGCGGGGTCGTGCATCACGCCAAGCGCCTTCGTGAACGGCAAGGGAATGATTGGACTACGAAGCCTTCGTTCCGAGAGCGAAGCAGCTTCGCAAGCTGCATCATTCAATAAAAAACCCGCCCGCCTTGTGGCAACAAAAAGTGGGACCGACAACGCCGGTCGCTGGCCGGCCGCCGATCGGGCACGAGCCAGATTCGCTCGCCACGGGCGCGCGCTGGGCGTTATAGCCGATCAAGGTCTTTCAACGGAGTCGAGCCGGACTCCATCAGGCTCTTGCACCCCACCATCTCGGATATGTCGTAGCCGTTCTCGTGGAACAGATGATTGAAGGCTTCCGCGATCTCTGCCGGCAGCCGGCCTGCCTTGCGGACCTGCCAAAGCCACTCCGAGGTGATTTGCATACGCCGACGCCACTCAATCGCGCGCATCTTTCCGGATCGAGTTCAACAACGTTTGTCATTCGCTCTACTCCCGGACCGGCTCTGAACTGCTGGTGTCCTTTTCGACGTGAGTGACCTTGCTGGCAATACTATCTTACTGATTTTTGTGGAGGCCGGATCATTTCAAATCACTTTGCGTTGGTCGTCTAGCCATGCGTCTCCACCGGAGCGCGTGGAGCCGGGACGCTCTGACGCCCCGCTTCTGCCTTGAAGACTTCACAGGTTGCAATGCCTGGTCGAAAGTGGATACAGCGGGCAGGTCCATTCATTGCCGTGGCTTTAGCCGCGGCGGGTGGACTGATTTTCGATGCCACGACGCCTGAAATAATCTCGGTCACGCTTTTCTATGTGGGAGCGGTCCTCGCCGGCTACTGGTTTCCGCAAGCGAAGGCCCCGCTTGTACTTGCACTACTCGCAGTTCCATTGATTATTAGTGGATATTGGCTAGCCATTGCCAACGGAGCAAAAGGTTGGGAGTCCTGGTTGAATCGGGGTCTCTCCGTCGTCACTGTTTCGCTAGTGGCGGTTTTCGTCTGGTATATCCGTGTACTCGAGCAAAAACTGCAAGCCGGCAAAGGCCGTCTGCAATTTGCCCTCGATGCTGCCCGGCTCGGGTGGTGGCAGTACGATCCTCGTCGTTGCATCGGAACCGGGGATACGCGCTTTCAGGAAATTTTTGACCTTGTCACCCGCCAACTACCGATCGAGGACATCAAGAGGTTGGTGCATCCGGATGACGCTGAGAGGTTTTGGACGGACCGCTCGGCAGCTCTCGATCCGGCGAATCCGAAGAGCGCCGAACATGAGTACCGGGTTCAGCTTCGAGGCGGTGGGATCCGCTGGGTAGGCGTGCGTTGGCTTGCGCATATCGAGGGCACTGGGAGTCGGCGGCGCCTGGAGAGCGGGGTCGGCACAGTGCGGGACATCACCGAACGCAAGGAGCATGAGGAAAGGGAACATCTCCTGATCCGCGAAATGAATCATCGGGTTAAGAACATCCTCACCGTCGTGGACGCCATCGCGCAACGGACAGCGTCAGAGAGACCCGAAGATTTTGCGAAGCGCTTCTCCGAGCGCATCAGGGCCCTTTCAGCCAACCAGGACCTGCTTTTCCGAAACGAGTGGAAGGGAGTTAATGTCGAGGAGTTGGCGCGCGCCCAACTCTCGCATTTCGCCGATCTGATTGGTTCCCGTATTATCTTAGATGGCCCCCCAAGCTTGCGCTTAAACACCGCCGGCGCGCAGGCTGTCGGGCTTGCGCTGCATGAACTTGCTACGAACGCCAGCAAGTACGGCGCGCTATCGACGGATAGAGGTCGTGTGGATCTTCGTTGGAATTTAGGGGACAACGGCTTCACCATGAGTTGGACAGAACGCGGTGGCCCGTCCGTATCGGCCCCGAAGCGGCGCGGGTTCGGCACAACGGTTGTAGAAAGAATGGCGAAAAGCAGCCTGGGTGGCACGGTCGATCTAGACTATGCGCCATCGGGTCTGACCTGGTGCCTGAGCTGCCCAGCAGGGAACGTGTTGGAGCGACGTATTTGACGCCAGGCTGCGACAACCTCGCCCTCTGCCAACCCGCCGGGACGGCCCGCGGGAGCTCCGAGGGGACAATGTCCCAACGGTGCGGTAGGTACATGCTTACCAAGCAAGAGTTACTGCACGCGGTATTGCACGCCAGAGATATCGCCATGCTCACCGGCAAGTTCTGGCTGGAACAATGGGCCGACAGCAAGCCCCACAAGGACAACCGTCAGCACGGCGATTGCAATGGTCAACCATTGCATGATCCGGGCCCTGCGATCAGCCGCTTCAGAAAGCTTCACAAAGAGAGCAGCATCATATAAGTCAGATTGCCATCGTTAGCGCCCTGAACAGCTTCCTCCTTGATTTGATCCAACAGCTCTTTCGTCGATTGACTCGGATCGCCCTGAAACATTACGTCCCCCCTATGTGCGTGCTATTATTGCTCCGCGATTATTATCTGGGATCTTAGCCACTCAACAGCGTCTGTTGCGACGTGAAAGGCAAGTCGCCCTCTGTAGGGCTCAGAGTTCATAAAGTAGCTGAAGCGAGTTGGCGGTAGAGGTTCTTCATTTCGAATGTCTGTCACGCCTTGCACTATTTGCATTGCCATGTTCGCCGTATGCGGCATTATCGACTCTGCTTCATGCACGATCCCTTGGTGCAGAAACAGATGTGCATCAGTCCAAATGAATTTACCAAAGATGTCTGGCTCCCAATTATTCCTGTCGCGACTCCTCTTTCCGGGTGTTAGGCTTTTTCATGAAGTTGTCCCAATAGTCTGGGGCTTCCTTTTTCAACAATTCACTTCACACGCGGTTCTTAA
>JASHYD010000596.1 GCA_030043175.1 Xanthobacteraceae bacterium
ACGGCGGGCCCCGATAAGTACGGCGGGCCCCGGTAAGTACGGCGGGCCCCGGTAAGTGAAGGCAGACATTCCTCAAATGCGGCCGATTTCAGCCACGCGGAGGGCCCGACTTACATCGGGCGAGATAATCCTGACGCAACTCGCCAGAAGCAATGCAACAAATCCGTCAGGTCTCTTCTACGATCATCCCAGCCCCGTGAATTATCTCTGATGGCGCATTCTCCTGCGGACCTGTCGGCCCTGATTCTGCTCAACAAGAACCTGCCATCCCGGTTCTGAGTTTATTTTTTGAGCATCCGAATCCCGAGCCGCCGTGTGAAATAAGGAGAGTCAAAGCCGAGCTGTTTCATTCCGTACTGAATCTCCGGAATGTTCATGAATATCTTCCATAGTAACCCCGATCGGTAGTTTTCAATCATGACAATGATCGGACCCTGGTCAATGGCCAGATGCGACCCCGCATACCAGTTGAAATGTTCACTGAATCCATCGACAAAACCGTAGTTACTCCAAAGTTTTTCGCCCTTTTCCTGGTAGAAATAGCGAAGCGCCTGCATCGAAAACGAAGGCGTGTAAGGCATCGATGACAAAGCTGCAGTCGGCTGTATCACTCCCCGGTCGTCCTCAGGTGAGTGAGCGACATATCCTTTCACACTGTCCCCGGCCGTCAATCCCCACGCTTTTTCGCCATAGCCTTTGTATTTTTTGGGATTATCGATACTATACGCCCGATCGATGAGCGTATGGTTCCTGGTTTGCTCAGCATAATCGATGCCATGATCATCAGTAAGATTGTTGGGATCAACGCCCATGAAAGTATATTGTGAGAAAAACAAGGGTCCACCACCGTATGAGTTTCCCAGCGGCAGATTATATCCATAATATGATTTGCCATTCCTCCAGTTGCGAGTACCAACCCACGTCTTCTCGTAAACGTCTCTTGTGATCGGATGTCGGCTCGAGGAGGCCGATATGATGTAAGTAATCAATGCTTCATTCCAGCCTTTCACAGGAAAGTTCCTATCAAAACCATTTCGTGGGCTCCAATGCCACAAAAGCCTATTGTCGCTGTTCACATGCCAACTCCAATTGGCAGCGTTCCACATCTCATCGATCCTCTTCACCAAATATCGCTCCTTTTGATTATTTCCATTGAAATAGGCCCGTGCCGATAAGAGTCCCATCATCAAATAGGAGGTTTCCACGATGTCTGCACCATCGTCCAGCCTGTCGAACGGAATGGGCTTTCCCGTATCGCCATTGATAAAATGAGGGTAAATTCCATGATAGGAGTCGGCTTTGGCCAAAAAGTCGACGATCTGCATCAAACGATCCAACGCCGCCTCGCGGCTGATCCAATTTCTTTCCACCGCCACGATGGTAGCCAGTATGCCAAATCCGGTACCGCCGACCGCACATGCCTCGGGGCCAAACGTTCCTTTGCTGAGATTTGGTTCGTCATTTGCCTCATTGATGTAATCCAAATAGAAATCTGCTTTAACCGTATTGCTTCTTTCTCTCGCCATGCCACTGTTCGGATGCGCGTAATGCCAGAAATACCTGAATGTCTGGCGCTCGACAGTCTCCAACAATTCCTCATCCGAAAGGTTATTGATAATTCCGACTGTTTTGATCGAGTTGTCAGGACTGACATTGTATTCATTGGGGGCGGATTGAGTGAGAGACCCATCGACGGTAAATGCAGATGACCACAGATACGGGGCCACTCCAAAGAGGGAAATCATTAGCAATCTCTTCATTTGACTGAAAGCCTTTCCCCAATTGAAAGATAGCTAAGCAAAGGTATCTGCTTGCTCTTGGCTCACGACATGCCGACAACATCCGCCGTGGCTTCTCGTCCCGCGTTGATCGGTCCGCATCGAGGCGAGCGTCGTAAGCAGCGTAGCAAGCCGGATGAGGTCGTTCAATCCATCGTGTTCCACGGCGACACGACGCGGTTGCGCGGCGCTGCGCAGATGCCGGGTCTCTCCACAGAAGTTCAGCCGCGGGCCACTGACACGTCCTGATATGAACCTCTGCTTCATCCGGCTCGTGCGATTGCACGAAGGCTGCCACTGTCCACTGATTATCGGGCTCTTCCGGTTGTCGGTTGACGCGATCCGGGCGGCAATGACTGCTCCCTTCGCTCGACAGGAGTGAGATTCAACACGGGATTGTCAAACTTGAAGGGCCGTGGTCATCTCCAGTCTCGTTGCCCATCATCGTGGCGACGATGATGATGGTGACACAAGGCCCATGTCTTCGTCACGACGATTGCGCTAGCCGGGCGGGTCGCGCGATTTCACTTAAAACCAGCTCACCGCGCGCAGCCGCGCGACAGGCTGCTGACAGGCCCGCGCAGTCGGCTATAATGGCAACCTAGAAAGATTGGAAAGGGTAACCCACCACCGCGCCCAAAGATGGGGCTTGTGCCTCAGCCTCGAGGCTGTGGGTTGCCAGAGTAAGCCATCGCCCAAACGGGACGGGTTGCGTTGAGTACAGGTTCAAGACCGACGTGCGAATGCTTCCCTCAGTTTGGGCTCTCGAAGGCGAACCAGCAGACAAGCCCGGGCTAGGAACGAAGGGCTTGGCTCAATCGCCGGTTCTCAACTTTGTTGGGGGAAGATGCACCTTAGAGTGCGCGAGCCCGTGACGGAGCAGCAGAGGGAGTGGCCTTAACGAGCCAATCCCGTTTTCCTCCCCACGCCGGAAGCGGGGGGCCAACCGGAGGTTCGATGATCATGGCTTTTCGCCTCACTCGCCGGCATATGCTGGCATCAGCAGCGACGGGCGCTGCTTTCGGCACCGGATTTTACGGCCTCGCTCTCGCCCAAAGCACGAAACGGATCGAGCAGTTTGCGCCGGAACTCGAAAAAATCGTCGGTACCACCGAGCCGATCAATCAGCTTGCCGATGGTGTTGGCGGCGACAACGGCCCGGCTGAGGGGCCACTGTGGTGGAAGGAAGGCGGCTATCTCCTGTTCAGCGACATCAATGGCAACCGCCGTATGAAATACACGCCGGGCCAAGGGACGGTGGAATTCAAGAGGCCGACCAACGGTGCTAATGGATTGACGCGCGACATCCAAGGCCGCTTGGTTGCGTGTGAAGGCGCCGGCCGTCGCGTCGTCCGAGAAGAGCAGGACGGCACCATCACCGTGATCGCCTCGAGCTTCCAGGGGCGACCCTTGAATCGTCCCAACGACGTGGTCGTGAAGTCCGACGGCGCGATCTACTTTTCTGACCCGAACACAGGCAATGCCGTTCCCGACCAGACCGACCTAACCTATGCGGGTGTCTATCGCGTCTCGCCCGATCTCGGCACCATCACCCTTCTTGTCAACGACTTCATCACCCCGAACGGCCTTGCCTTCTCGCCGGACGAAAGTGTGCTTTACATCAACGACAGTCGGCGCCGCCACATCCGTGCCTTCGATATGTCTCCAAATGGCACCTTGGCGCGGCAGACAGATCGTGTGTTCGCGGAGCTTGGCGGCGCCGAGCCCGGCGTGCCGGATGGCATGAAGGTAGATAGCGCTGGGAACGTGTATTGCGGCGGTTCCGGCGGCCTGTGGATACTCGACCCCCGCGGCAGGAAGCTAGGCCGGATCGTCCATGGCCAGCCGCAGACTACAAACATTGCTTTCGGGGGAGCGGACTGGAAGACACTGTATTTCACCAATTGGAATTTCCTCGGCTCGGTGAATCTGAGGATTGCCGGAATGCCGGTGCCAGCGGTCAAAAAGGCGTAGGCAGGCTCGCGCGGATGATGTCTGCGCCGATATAGCGGCCGTCAGGCGTTCGCCCCCTTCGGCAAAACTCTCAACCCTCCCTAACATTCGCGCTCTACTCCGTGGCGGCGTTGCGGGCGGTGGAGCGACGTCGGCAAGCGCAGGGGCGCGTGTAAGGTTTTCGTTTTCGCCGTGCGCTCAATTCCACGCAGTTGATGGCGCTCGGCCAGGAATGGCACGCGAACTGATCGCTAGCCGGAGGGGCGCTACGTGCTCACGCGCTCAGGATCCGGCGCGGCGGCTGTGGTGCGCAACAACATATCACTGGAATTTACTCCCGGCCTCAGTGAACCAGCACGCATCGATCGAGGTTCGTATTCGCAGCTCTCGAATGGAGGCGGCTGCGGCTACGGCGGGACGAGCAGGTGCAGGAGTGGCCTCCGATCGATTGAGGAACCGCCTCCACGCGTCGCTCAAACAGCTTCGGCGGTCAGCACACGACCCTTGGTCTCTGGCAACAATAAAGCTGTGCAGACAAGCACACCGTATGCAATGACAGCAAACAAGCCAATCGATTGCCCAAGGGGCAGCGTCGCGCTGAGCATCCCGACCAATAGTGGATTTAACGCGCCGATACCCCGGCCAAAATTATAAGCAAAGCCCTGACCTGAGCCGCGCATTCGAGTTGGGAAAAGCTCGGTCAGGAATGGACCCATACCGGAGAATACTCCCTGAGAGAAGAAGCCGAGGGGGAAACCCAAGAAAAGCATCGTCGCGTCATCCAGCGGAATTTGCGTGTATGCTATCACCGTTACGATCGAGCAGACGGCGAATACAATAAAATTCGCACGCCGGCCGATCCGATCGCTCAGCCAGGCGCTGATCCAGCCCCCGATCAGCGAGCCAGTAATGATGACAGCAAGATACCCCCCTGTCCCAAGGACAGTGAGTTTGCGTTCCATGCGCAGAAAAGTGGGAAGCCATGTCGTGATCGCATAATATCCGCCCTGAGCGCCGGTCGAGAGCAGGCAGGTCAAAATCGTCGTTCTCAGTATTGAGGGCGTGAAGATTTCAAGAAAGTTCGCCTTCTTGCCGGCCACCGCGAGATTTTTTTGGGTTTGCGTGAAGATCAGCGGTTCGCTGACGAAGCGTCGCACAAACAACACCATCAGTGCCGGACTTAGTCCGAACCAAAAAAGAGCGCGCCACGCGACCTCTTGGGGCAAAACGGACAAGAACCACGTTGCGACGAGCGCGGCGACCCCCCAGCCGATGGGCCAGCCCGACTGCATTGT
>JASHYD010000597.1 GCA_030043175.1 Xanthobacteraceae bacterium
GTCGGGGCCTCGAACCCAAAACCAAACGCACGGCGTGCGCTGGCCTTAGGCACGCACCATAAGTTTACCAGCCAGCACTCCGTGAGAAAAGCCGCGTCGCCTGTGCGACGGGGGAGAAATCCTTACTGCCTTGAACGGAGTGACCATGAGCTATGAAGGAAACAGAAACGATGCGGACGCATCGCAATATGCGGAAAGAGCGACGACCCGGTATGATCGGGGCTCGCCGGTTCGGCCGCTTCGTAGCGCTGCTCCATCCTGCGGCGGTGATCCGATAACCGCGCGCCCGAGCACTGCGTCCATCACCGTCGCAAAACCCGCGCCGATTCACGTCATCATTATCGGCGGTGGTATCGGCGGCCTCACGCTTGCGCAAGGTCTGAAAAAATCAGGCGTCAGCTTCGCGGTCTACGAACGCGACTTCACCCCGATCGACCGGGTGCAGGGCTATCGCGTGCACATCAACCCGACGGGTAGCGTCGCTTTGCAGGAATGTCTACCGCCGCATCTATTCGATGCCTTCGTGCGCACCTGCGGCAAGCCCTCGCAAGGCATCCACTTCGTCACCGAGCGCATGAAGGTGCTGTTCGCACTCAACGAATTGAATGCGCCAAAACGCTTCGGCGCCGTAGCACAGCATCGTTCCGTCAGCCGCATCACGCTGCGGCAGGTGTTGCTCTGCGGGCTAGACGATGGCGTGCATTTTGGAAAGACCTTCGTGCGCTATGAGGAAGCCCCGACCGGCCGCATTGTCGCTCATTTCGAGGATGGCACGACTGCCGAGGGCGATGTGTTGGTCGCGGCCGATGGCGGCGGCTCGCGCGTGCGCCGGCAGTTCCTGCCGCATGCAAAACGCATTGACACCGGGTTCGTCGGTATCGCCGGCAAGGTCTTTCTTGATAATGAAAGCCGCAGCCGGATCGCACCTTTGCTGGGTAACGGAATGACGCTTGCCTCGGGTAAAGGCGGGTACTGTCTGTTCGCTGCTTTGCAGGACATCGACGCCGTTGCGGCCGACGACTTTGGCGGTAACGCCGCGCCGGTGGCGGATCTCCATCTCGACAATTCGCGTAGCTATTTGATGTGGGCCTTCGGCGCCCGGCGCGAAAAGCTCGGACTCGACGGCCGCGATATCGATCGGATCTCGGGTCGGGAGTTGCAGAGTATCGCCTTGGGCGTCATGGGTGCGCGATCATGGGACGAGCGCTTCCAGACCCTGGTGCGTCTTGCCAATGCCGATACTATCAACGCGCTCGCCATTCGCACTTCTGTGCCGATTGGGCCGTGGCAAACGCGGCGCGTCACGTTGCTTGGCGACGCCATCCATTCGATGACGCCGTATCGCGGCATAGGCGCCAACGTCGCGCTCAAGGATGCCATGCGCTTGCGCGACGCACTTGTCGCGGCCATCCGGGGAGATCGCCCGCTGCTCGAAGCGATTCACGACTACGAGTCGGACATGATAGCGTATGGCTTTCGGGCCGTCCGGACCTCGCTGAACGCCATGAACCAGGCAATGACTGAAAACCCGTTGCAGTTAGCGCTGTCGCGCACCGCGCTGGGCATCATTAATCGCGTTCCGACCTTCAAGCGGTGGATGTTCAATCGCATGGGCGAGGAATGATTACGGTTTTGGCTGAGGCCATTGCCGCGGCGACGGCGCCGCGGCCTTGTTCAAGGCCTCCCTCTACCCGCCGCGCTCCGCGCGGCGGACGCCTCCATCGGTTTGCGACTGCTCCAGCTTGCAGCCTGAGCGCGGGCCGCAATGTCTCTTTTTCCCGCAGCCGGCATCCGACCGGCCCGCAAAGCTATTGAGGGGAAGCTGCGTCCCCACCGGTGGCGCATCATGCGAATTCGAGCCAATGTAAGGTCCTGCCGTGCGCCTCACCGATCAGTCGAGTTCGCGGTCTTGCATCAATCCGACTCCTGATCGGAGCGTGTTGTGCGCCGGGCCGACATGAATGTCCGCGCGCCCACGTTCTCATTTGCGCAGGCGCCGGGGGGCCTTCGCAGCCCCCCGCGGGAAACGGGACAATGTCATCGCCCTTTCCTGATCGGCGCAGTTCCTTTGTTCGTGCCCGAGGCCGTTCCTTCGTCGCGGCAGCGCTCCTGCGCGTTCAGGCGGGTGCCCGCCTTACTTTCACGGTGGTAATGTTCCGGCGAGGTGCCGATGAGATGGGTTAGCCGGTCGGGCCGACAAGTGCAGCGCTGCAACCCGCCGGCGATCACACTGCGGCTGCGGCGTCCGCCCGGAAGTAACCCTAATTCAGCGTCGGGCTGGTTTTTGGCACGGCGCCGGCCTTATCCTCGACTGCCGATGAGCCGCCACCTGGATGACCTGCCGCGAGAGACCATCATGATGGACAATTTCGACACCGCCTCGGACTGCACAGACCTCGTAGACTTGGCGTGGAGAGAGATGGATGAATTCTTCAAAGCTCTTGGGGCAAGAGGTCCGGCTTCGACGCCCGAGCAATGGGAGCGAGACCGCGTCCGGTTCCTTGAAATTCAGGAGCGCTGCAATTCTGTTGTATTGGCGATTTCGGAACGGGCCGCGTCAGGCAATCCCCGGCCCCACTAGGCCGCAAGCTCGGCCCCGTAAACCGCCCATGTTTGACTGCAGCACACAACTGC
>JASHYD010000598.1 GCA_030043175.1 Xanthobacteraceae bacterium
TCCGAGTGGTGGATGATAGCCTTTTTCATCACCCCAAACGCTGATTCAATTACATTGAGAAACTGGGAACGGCTGGGCAACGGCACCAGTGTAATCATCGGGCCTTCTTTTGTTTCCGTGGTGTTCCTATTGAAAGCATCAATCCAATCGACTAACGAGGTCGAATCATGCCAAGAAGCGGCATCCCAGACCATGTAAAGACGCGTTTTGTTTAGGTGCTGGTTGAATATGATTTCAATTAAGTCGATCATTGCCGCGGTATCTTTCGAAAGGGTATAGCACCAAGTCATTTGGTTTGTTGTCGCGCTCAAAGCTCCAACTAGCGCGAGTGAACCCTTCGGGTTTTGGTGTTGCGGTACGATAGGGACTTCACCGCTTTTGGCAAACATCCTGCCGCCGTATTTCTTGATCGCTAGGGGTCCGAGCTCGTCGACAAAGAACAACATCTCACTTGTTCCTAACGCTCGCAGCGTTTGCAGCAGGGTTTCTACCTTGGCTGTGTAGTCTGGATCGGAGCTTGTGAGAACTTGTCGAGCCCTCCGCATTGTATATCCGGACTTGCGGAGGTGACGTGTGGCGGTGCTGCCCGAGATCGTCACCCCGAATTGTTTGAAGAGCGCTTTAGCCAAACTTTTTCCGGTCCAGTTCGTCCTATTGATGCCGTAAGTGCGAGGAGGGTTGTGGAAAATCTCAAGTATTTGCTTCCTGGTGGCTTGAGCTTTGGTGCGATTGGAGAACTTGCGTCGCTTTCGATTGCGGAGCCCATTCTCGCCATATCGCCTGTGCGACGATAGCAGGCGTGCGATGCTCCCTGTGGAAATACCGGTGCCGCAGCAGAACGCGGCTTGTGACCCGCCAGTAGACCTAAAGTCTCGTAGACGAGAAAGTATGTAAGCCTTCTCGTGCGGCTGGAACCGACGAAACTTGAGCGGGGACCCCGCTGCTTTGGGTCGAACTTCCGGGACTCTCAGCAATCGAGCTTGAGTCGATTGGACGATCAGCGTCCGTCTTAGATGAAGAACCAGGCCTTGCAACCTGATGATCTTTGCCTTAGCAGCGTCCTGGGAGATGCACCGAGATTTGAGATAGCGTCGGACGGTTAAATATCCAGGAGGCGATCCACACCCTCGCTCCTTCAGGTACGAAAGCAGGGCGCTATGATGCCGTTTGTAGGTCCATGAAAAGTTTCTGTCCGCCTGCCTCGCCAGGCGATGTTGAGCTTCCTTAGAAAGCCTCCGTGGCACCCCTGCATCGCGTCGTCTCGTAGTCAGGGCGTATATGGGAGCCTCGGGATTGTTGAGGGCCATGTAATACCAGCGTTGGATCGTCGAAAAAGCCAAGGTCACCCACCTTCGGGAGATTGGGTGTTTCCATTTTTTTGCTGAGAGGGACCAAAGCTCTGGTGCAAGTTTACCTCTCTCGACGCCAGAGAAAACAAGATGCCCAACGACCGCAAAACGGAACTCACCCCAGCGCCTTGAAGTGTCTGACACGGCTCCCTCCCGTCTGGAACTTAGCGCGCTCCAGCCCGACCCTGTTACGCTTGGAAGTCGCCATGTCGCAACATTGGAAAGGCATAATTTTGGCACGAGCAAGGGCAGCGAGGCGCGTGAACGCAAAGCCATTGAAGGGTACGCCAATGCGTTCAGGCATGGACGTGGAGTGGTTCAATGACGCGGCGGTGTCGGGTGATGCCAGTGGAGAGCCGTTCCGTTTCGCTGCCATGCTTGCTCGCATCGCCAGCAACGTGCCCGCACGATCATTGTTGAGGCGGCCAATCGCTTCGCACGTGGTCTAATGATGCAAGAGGTCAGCTTCGCCTGATCTCGGCATCACTCTCATGCGGCGCACACCCAGCATCGTTCCTTCATGATGGTCCCACGTCAATTCGGCGTCCGAAGTCGCATCGATGGTTGGGATTGGCGTGCAGAGGCAGGTGGAGAAGAGCAGTCGCCTCTGTGGGCTGCTCGGCAAAGAAGATTATGCAAACGCGGCGGCGCTCGCCCAACCGTCCGCGCCATCGTCGTCTGAGCCCTTCCCTCGGCAAGCGGTTGCGACATCCGTCTTATTAATTCGTCGCTGGTGCGACGTCCGCGCCCGACGTGCCATTCGGTAGATTACGCTGGCGGTCACATTCCACGCGTTCTTCGACAATTGCGCTACATAACGCAGCAATGCTCTAACACGAACGTTCGCTGCAACGAGCAAGGCAAGCGTAACGATTTGAAGATACATGAGGATGTCGCCGGCAAATAGAAACGCCAGATCGATTGGGAACGTTTGCACGAAAGCCAAAGCCAGCAGCGTTATTGCGAAAATCTCCAACACGCGGCCAAGCGTTAATCGATCCAGAAAAGCAGCAAACTGTACGACGAACACTATCCACAGCCAGTCACCCAACGCGGCGGGCTTATCGACTGTCCATTTCCGCCACCAGCCTCTCACACCCCGTCTTACAAATGATCGCCGCCGCATCGATGATCACCTTGCTCTGGTCAAGCGCGAGCTTATCGTGAGTCGGTTCATAACGAAACCAATTGACCGGAATAACCACCACCTGACGGGCGCATCTGCATGGAAGGAAGATCAACACGAAACGCGGCGGACTGGCGGGGTTGATTTCGATACAAAACACCACTGCTGTCCGGTTAAGTGAGGATCATATCCGGAATTTCCATTCTTATTCAACAAGTTGATGCTGATTTAATTTGGTGTCGATTTGAGCGCCGTTTGACGAATCGGTGGTAATTT
>JASHYD010000599.1 GCA_030043175.1 Xanthobacteraceae bacterium
CGATAATACTATAGGGGCTACCGCTGGTCGAATCTCGCGACCTGCCGCAACTCTGCTCCGCAGGACGCCCTGCCCGCTTTCGACGATATCTCGATCCCCCACGCTCCTGCTGATCGCAGCAGCGGGCGTGTCCACCTCGCTCGGCGGCGATCGACCGGCTACGGCACCGGGCGCGCTTAAGCCACTTGTGCTGGTGCCGACCGTCGGCCCTGAGCCCGTGCTGTCGATCATCGTTATTGCGACAACACTCAGGATCAGATGCTGCCGCGAGGTCGCGAAAAATCAACATTGCTCGTCACCCCTCCGCAAATCGACATTGCCTCGCCTACTGCGTTGCACAGTCCATGTCGGAAATGGGTCAAAGCCAGCCGTTCCGACTACGTTGTCGGCGCGTCGGAATTACCCCAGATAAGCTGACGACTTTGCTGCACCGCGCAAGTCGGCAGCCTTGGGCCATTAGGAGACGTTCAGGCCCTCTTTCGAAGGTGCGGAGCTTAGGGTAATGTGCAATCCTAAGCTGCTAACGGGACGTGCCGAAGTCCTGTGAATTTAGCGGGCGGCCCCTCAGTGCCCACGGTGGCCGATCATTGTAAGTTCCATGTCAGTTTATTTGCGAATACCTCCGCGAGGTTGGCGCACCTTTAATGGGAGAAGCCCATCATGCGATCAATCATCATTGCCGCGACCGTAACCCTATTCGCATCACCGGCGTTCGCGCAGCAACCGAATCCAGGTGCAGCGTCCATCCCGGATTTCTCGGGGATATGGTCCCACCCCTTCTTCCCCGGCTTCGAGCCGCCGATGTCAGGTCCAGGCCCAGTGCTGAACAGATCTCGTGCACGGCAAGTTTTGGGCGATGATGGTCGGCCTCTGCCCGCGACCAGTAACGTACTTGTTGGCGATCCCCGCGAGTTAGTCGGCGATTACACCAATCCGATCTTGAAGCCCGAGGCGGCCGACGTTTTAAAGAAGAACGGTGAAATCTCTTTGAGCGGGACGGATTATCCGACCCCAAACAACCAGTGTTGGCCCGGGGGCGTGCCTTACATCTTTCGCAATTTTGGAATGCAAATGCTCCAACAAGCGGACAAGATCACCATACTTTACCCAGACTATGAATTTCGACAGGTACGGTTGAACCGTCCTCATCCGAGGTATGTAACGCCGTCCTGGAATGGGGATTCTGTTGGGCATTATGAAGGTGATACGCTGGTAATTGACACTCTCGGGATAAAAGTAGGCCCCTTTGCCATGGTTGACGAGTACGGGACGCCGCATACCGCGGCTCTGCATGTGGTGGAACGTTATCGTCTGCTTGAATACGAAGCTGCAAAAGAATATTGGGAGCGGAACGCAAAAGCCAACTTCCGTATCCCAAGTTCTGATATGGGTGCGGAAGTTGATCCTGGCTACACCGGCAAGGTGCTGCAGCTCGAATTCACGGTTGAGGATGAAGGTGTTTTCACGATGCCCTGGTCGGCGACTGTAACTTATCGGCGCGGACTCGACGAACAGCAGGAATTCGTGTGTGGCGAGAACAGGCGGGAATCCTGGCAATCGGCCAGGCAAGCACCCGAGGCAGCGAAGCCGGATTTCTGAGCGGCGATCAAATCACCTGGCCCGCCGGCGAGAGCGCACACTTGACCGCTGATCCGCCCCGGACGGCGCCGGGCCATCTTGCTCTCGCATTTCGGGTTGGCAACAGACTTAGGTTGTACTCGGAGGAATTTTCAAACTACCACATCGCAGACGTGTATAGTTGGGTACTGTATTGACCTTCTCATAGCGCAAACGTTAACTTGCTAACGTGGAGGGCAATACTGATTGCTCGATGTAAGTTGCAGTTTTGTCATGCGAGGGTGCCGACTAGATTGGTCTCGGAGCTGCCAGCGGGACGTGCCGAGGTCGTGTGAATTTGAAGGCAGCGTTTGAGCCTGCGGCGGGCGATTTTTGAGACTCAATCGAGTTTTGCCTGTGGATACCTCTGCGGTATTGCTTTCCTAGGGGAGAACTTCATTATGCGAACAGTCATCATTGCCACGACCACAGCCGCAACCCTATTCTCGTCGGTTGCGTTCACACAGGAGCCTAGCCAAAGCATAACATCGCCCCCGGATTTGTCTGGCTTTTGGGGCCATTTTTCGTTGCCAAGCTTCGAGCCGCCCCTGGCGGGTCCTGGCCCCATCCTTAACAAGTCGCGCGTGAGGCAGGTTTTCGGTAACAATGGTCGGCCGCTGCCGCCTGGGATCAGTCCGCTCGCGAGCAGCCTCTTCCAATTTGTCGGCGATTACAGCAATCCGATCCTGAAGCCCGGGGCGGCGGAGGCCGTAAAGAAACACGGCGAAATCGAGTTGAGCGGCATCCCCGCCCCGATCCCGAGCAACCAATGCTGGCCCGGAGGGTTGCCGTACGTCTTTATCAACGTCGGCATGCAGATGATCCAGCAGCCGGACCGGATCACCATCCTTTATTCGTACTATAATGAAGTTCGCCGCGTGCGTTTGAATGAGCCGCATCCCGCGCACGTGACGCCGTCGTGGTATGGCGATTCCGTCGGCCACTACGAGGGTGACACGCTGGTGATCGACACCATCGGCATCAAGGTAGGGCCGTTTAGCACGATTGACTGGTTTGGCACGCCGCACACCGAAGCCTTGCACGTCGTGGAACGTTATCGGCTGCTCGATTACGAAGCCGCGATAGAAGCGGAAGAACGGGGTGAAAGGGAGAATTTTCGCCTCCCGGGATCTGATGCCGGCTTTGAGCGCAATCCCGACTATAAAGGTAAGGGACTGCAGCTCGAATTCACCCTCGAGGATCCAGGTGTCTTCACGACGCCGTGGTCGGCAACCATGACGTACCGGCGCCCATTGGGCGAGTGGGGCGAAGTCGTCTGTGCTGAAAACCCGCAATTGGGCCCCGGAAAATACGCCGCGATACCGACGGCGGATAAGCCTGATTTCTGAACCCACGGGACGATATCGGGCATGTTGGTGGCGCGCCGAGGTTCCGTGCAGTTAACGGCGGCCTCAGTGCCACGGCGGGCCACCACTCGAGATATCCCCATCATTACTGTACTCGCCGACGCGTCCACGATTTTGGCGCACCATGAAATGTAGGACGAGGGACTTCGGATTTGTCGGGCATCTGGCCCCATCCCTATATCCCAGGATTCGAACTCCCGATATTATCGGCTGCTTGACTATGCGTCTACGATAGACGCATTAAAACAAGCCGAAAGGAGAATTTTCGGGTCCGCACGAGTAACGATTCTGGGTTGATTGTCGATCCCAATTACAAGGGCAATGGTCTGCAACTCCAGTTCACAGTCGAGGACGAAGGCGATGCCCTGGTCCGCAACTATAACGTATCGACGCCCTTTCGCGACCGGATGGTCCAGCAGTTCTCATTTTGGCTTTCGATTCGGGCTCTGGA
>JASHYD010000600.1 GCA_030043175.1 Xanthobacteraceae bacterium
CCCAGATTCGCCTTGGCGAGGATAATCGCACCCGCTTCTCGCAGGCGCTTGACGAAGGTTGCATCGCGCGGCGGACGATCGTTCGCGTAAGCGGCATCCATGCCCGCGGTCGTGCGTAGATCGAAGGTGTCGTATTGATCCTTGATGGAGAACACCACCCCGTGGAGAGCGCCGATGAGCTTGCCGGTCGAGGCAAAGTAGGCGTCTTGCTGCGCCGCCACTTCCAGCGCGTCAGGCATTGCAGCATCCCCATCGACCGGATCCGTCAGGCTGCGTGCTTTTCGACGATCAAACCCCAACCTTTCCCGTTGGGCTGGTCGCAAATTCAAAGTCATCAAGGCATTGAGTTGATGCGCATTCTTGATGGGCGTGATCGGTCCCAGCCCGAGAACCCCATCCGGCTGATTCACACACGTATCGTTGTACGCCTTGATGCGGTTCAGGTAGAGCTGCACCACCCGCGTCGATGTCAATTCGCCTCGCAGGATGGCCGTTTGAATATCCTCAATGGTTGCTTCTTCGATCCGGAAGTTTGCTGTCTGCGCCGAGACCAGCGACGGCGTGAGTAGGATGAATGATGCTAAGGCCAATTGACGAAGCACAGGACTTCCTCCCTTTCTTTTGCATCACCGCCGCGCCAGAGCGCGGCGGTCGGCCATGATGTGCGTTAGGTGTTTGCTGAAAACCGGCAGTTCGCACTGGGCAAGCACTCATGCGAGCCCACCGCTTTGCGGACTATCCTCGATGGCCCCGGAAGATCATGCTATTCCTGCGGAGTTCTGACAGTCAACGCCGCGTTAAGCTTGTCGGAAACGCCATCTGATCTTTTTTGCGATGGGCGATGCTTCAGCAGGTGAGTGTCACAATCAGGCCGCCGGTAGAACGAATGAGCAAGTCGGAGCGGCGATTTTGCTCGTCGTCGAAACTGGTACGGCGCTTCTTGTGTTAGATTGGGCATCAGCCCTTCCGATGAGGAGCAACGATGATGTCGCTCATGAGCATTTCCAAACGTATCTGCTTTCGACGTATTTGGCCCCGTTGCACGATCGTGGCGTGCGCGTTTCTACCCTTGTTGTCGATCGGCGCAACCGCGCAGGTCGCAGGCGAGCCTGCCGTGTCAACTCCGGGACTGCATAATCTGAAGTTGCCGCGCGCAGACGAACCCGCGATCCGCTACACGATCTTCGTTCCAGCTAACTATTCCGCCTCCGCACCTGTGCCGCTCATTCTCGCATTGCACTTCGGGGTCCGAGGCGGAGACGCAGCCGGCGCCGGCGGAGAGGTGGTGCAGATCCTCATTGGTCCGGCGCTCGCGGAACTCGGCGGCATCATCGTCGCACCGGATTCGGTGCGGGGCGATTGGAGCACCCCCGAGAACGAGAAGGCAGTGAACACGTTGCTCGATATGGTCCAGGCCCACTACTCAATCGACAAGAAAAAGGTTGCGGTCACCGGCTTCAGCATGGGCGGCGCAGGCGCCTGGCATTTTGCCGAGAAATTCCCGGAACGCTTCAGCGCGGCAATTCCAATCGCCGGCCGGCCGCCGGCATCCGCCTCCGGGTGGCAGCTTCCGGTTCTGGCGATTCATTCTCGCGATGACCAGGTCGTACCTTTTGGCCCAACGCAGGCACGAATTGCCGAACTTCAGAGAGCCGGTGTGGATGCAAAACTGATCGCGCTCACCGGGATTACGCATTACCAAACCTACCGCTTCAGAGATGCATTGCGGGAGGCGGTCCCGTGGCTACGGGAGGTTTGGAAATGAACGGCTACCCGCCAAGCGCTGTGGTGCCGTCGGAGGAAGGTTCCTGGCCGAACCCGGAGGATCCGTTCCAATCCCAAGGGGCGAAGTGTACTCGGACCGGACCATTGGTCCCCGGATCGCTGGCGTTTTCGGTCACCAACCAGTATCGCGCGCTTTGAAGGCGACTCATTCTGAGACCTGCGGTTTCAAATCAAAGCGGGCGCCTTCACCCCCAGCCAAGCGCAAGGGGGGGAGCACCGGGCGCCAAGGTCAGGCTAGGGATTTGGACGGTGATGGTGGCGCGACGGGATCCCTCACCCGTAGAAACGAGGAATGCGAACAGCCATATGCGTCATGAGCGGCATTCCGATGTAATTTGAAACCACGAGAGCCCACGATAATGTACTCCATGGCCGTCGGCGAGACTCGCCGAGTACGCGGCGTAGCCGTTCCCTCCATGATGTATGGCACGGCCTGGAAGGAGGAGCGCACGCAGGCGCTGACCTCCGAGGCCATCGCTTGTGGCTTCCGCGCCATCGATACTGCAAACCAGCGCAAGCACTACGTCGAAGCAGGGGTTGGCGCCGCGACCAGGGCCGCCGTCGCCTCGGGCAGCGTCACGCGCGATCAGCTGTTCCTGCAAACGAAATTTACCGATCGGCGCGGTCAGGACCATCGATTGCCGTATGATCCCGATGCCGATATCGCCACTCAGGTCCACCAGTCAATCGACAGCTCCCTTGAGCACCTTGGGGTGACTCGCATTGATAGCTACGTCCTGCACAGTCCGTCGCGCGCTTTCGGTCTCGGCGAAGCCGATTGGCAGACATGGCGCGCGATGGAGGAAGCGGCGCGCGCCGGACGGGTTGGCTTGCTCGGGGTGAGCAACACCTCGTTGGAACAGCTCGCCACGCTCGTCGATGGCGCGAAGATCCTTCCGGCTTTCGTGCAGAACCGCTGCTTCGCGCGCAATCGGTGGGATGCCGAGGTTCGAGCGCTTTGCCGGACGCACGACATCGTGTACCAGGGCTTTTCCCTTCTCACGGCAAATCGGCAGGCGTTATCGTCGCCACGCGCTCTCGGCGTCGCGCAACGCCACGGCAAGACGGTTGCGCAAGTCACGTTCCGCTTTGCGATCGACCTCGGGATGCTGCCACTGACCGGCACCTGCGATAGCCTGCATATGCGCCAGGACCTCGACATCTTTGACTTCGCCCTAAGCGACGAGGATCGCAACGTTATGCTCGAGCTCGGCAGTCTTTAGCGGCGCGGCCATCTGGCAGCGGCCGAGGCGGCGACCGGCCGCTCTGAAACAGCTCGGATTGGGGCGGCGACTGTAAAGATTGATAGGTCAATCTCTCAGCCACCCGGTCGCGGCAGCTGTTTGCTCCGGCGAATCTGCTGGTCAGTGTCCGCGACTCATTTCGTGGTGGCATGCGTACTCGCGCATGAAACTCGCGAGCTCGCAAAGCGCGACCTCGTCACTCGCTCGAAGCGGAGCCACGGATTTAAATGGCTCGCTCCTCGATACATCCCGCGACAAGCCATTAATTGAAAACGACACGTCGTCTTCAATCGGCACAGGTGGTCGCCCGGTGCCGCACAAGCCGCTCATCACAAGCGCCGTTAGCGGCTGGCATCGACAATCGATAGCGACGGGCTTAAGCTCGTATTGTAAAGGATTGGGGACCGGTCGTTTGCGGAGGGAATTCATGAAAAAGAGTCGCGCGGTTGCGATCAGCCTTGCCGGAGCGTTGACATTGTCCGCATCCATGCTGGCGGTGGCCCAGAACGCAGGCCCCGAGGCCGCCCCTCCGGCGGCGAGGCCCGGCCTTGTCATCCTCGATTTCAAGCCGGCGATGGATGACCTGATGACCATGCTCGTTCAGCCGCGCCACATAAGACTCTATTATGCTGGCCAGGCGAAGAACTGGCGGCTCGCGGGGTTCGAGGTAAATGAGCTGCGTGGCGCGCTCGCCCGGATCGGGCGAACCATCCCGAACTATCGGAACATCAACGTTGATACCGCGGTCGCCGCGATCTTCGCCGATAAGCTCAAGGCCGTCGATGCCGCCGCCAAGGCGGGCGATTCGGCGCAGTTCAATACCGCCTATGGGGAGATGACCGCAGCATGCAACGATTGCCACAAGGGTATGGAGCATCCGTTCCTGGTGATTAAAGCTCCGGACGCGGGAAATTTCCCGGATCAGGAGTTCCGGCCTTGATTGGGCCTTGAAGGCGCGGCATCTCGGACAGCGACGACCTGGCGCCGGCCTTGGGGACGGGTTCGCGCTCGCGCATCAGCTCGAAATTAGTGTGAAAACAGCAGGTTAGCTGGCCAATCTTCTCGTGCCGGCACCCGGAGCTAACCAGGAGCCGCGACTCGGAGGAGCCCCGACATTTGCTCTCGCGCGACGTCGTACGTTATGGCACGACGGGTGGGGGGATTGAGCGAACGCGGACGTGGCGAAAC
>JASHYD010000601.1 GCA_030043175.1 Xanthobacteraceae bacterium
CGCGTGATCGACCTCAGCCCGGGAGCAGCGCGCGTCCTCGGCGTCGATGGTCTCGCACCGGTATCGCTGCAGGTCAACGGACGCTCAACCTAATTAGATCGCGGCAACCTCGCGGCCCCGGACGAGAGGTTCGCACCTGCGGACCCAACCTGGGGCCAGCGAGCAGCTTGGCTCCGGCCAACAGGGCTCTCAGAAGCCCGTCTCGTCTGCGCTCTCGGCTGGCGCGCTTGGGCAAGCCTTTGGCTCAAAATCGCGACACGGAATCGAGCAGCCTCAAGTAGAGGTCCGCTCGTTCCAGAAAACCAACGAAAGGAAGTACATGGTGAGAAATCAAAACACGAGGCATCGTCGTTCCATCAAGGCTGCTGCTCTCACAGCGGCGCTCGCGTGCGTGCTCGCGACAGGAGCTGAGATCAGTTCGTCCGCGGCCGCCCAGCTGACGTATTTCCACCGGAACGGAAAACTCCATCTGGTGAACGCCGATCACAACGGCGGCTTGCAGGGAGTCGCTTCGGTCTACCACGACCGCATCACCGCGAATGGTGAACACATGAACCCTGACGCCATGACCGCCGCTCACAAATCGCTCCCGATGGGCAGCAGGGTCACGGTCACCAACCGTCGTAACGGCCGATCTGCGACCGTGCGAATCAACGACCGCGGCCCATACGTAGCCGGGCGCGTGATCGACCTCAGCCCGGGAGCAGCGCGCGTCCTCGGCGTCGATGGTCTCGCACCGGTATCGCTGCAGGTCAACGGACGCTCAACCTAATTAGATCGCGGCAACCTCGCGGCCCCGGACGAGAGGTTCGCACCTGCGGACCCAACCTGGGGCCAGCGAGCAGCTTGGCTCCGGTCGACAGAGTGGCGCCCTCGCTAACCGTATGCAAGCCCGGCGTTGCCAGCCTCTTCGAACCTCACGAGCGAGCCATCAATCCACTGCTGGCCGAGGCTCGGACAAAGATAGACGCGAGCGACGGTTCGGCGGTGGGGTTTAACATTGGTATCAATGGTGGGCGGGACCGATGATTGGCCAGGCGCAAGTCAGCTTGATCCGGCGGCGCAGTGGTGGCGCGCAAAACAACAGGGACGGCGTGTGAACAACATCCGGCCGCCTACTAAGTAGCGACGTAGAGCTGCACTCTTCCTGCATTGTGCTTTCGGAAACGTTGGTTGCACCGGCGCTCCCGCGCTTGGCATTCTCGGAAACCCAGGCGACGCACGACAGTCGCTCGGATGTGTCGTCAAGGGGAAACAGCGCAACGTGCGCTGAGCGCAGTAACCACATACAGCAAGCACACCTCAACAGCACGCCCCGAAACACAGCTCGCCTTCATGACGTGAAGCGCGGCGCATCACAGACCGCAAGCAGCCCTTAATACGCTCTGGTGTAACGCAGAGCGGCTCGATGATCGCCGCTGTATCGATCAATAAGTAACGCGCTGACGGTTCATAACCCTCACCGGTGAGACCTCCCAATATGGCATAGCGATCAAGTGGAAAAAGCTGCTAGCCCTCTTGCTAGCAGCGCCCTGGCACCTTTCTCACGCTGCAAAACGTCCTTCCCGGGGCGCTCTGCCTGTCCAACGCTTAAATGCATTCGAGAACGCGCCGACTTCCTGATAACCGAGCAGCCAAGCAATTTGCGATATCGACAAGCTGTCGTCAGCCAAATATTGCGTGGCCAGGTCGCGCCTTAAATTGTTCAAGACTTCCGAGAATGTTACATTTTCCGACGTTAGCCGGCGCACAAACGTTCGTTGGCTCAAGCCGCACTGGCGAGCAACTTCGCTGGCTCGCGCGTTCCCATGCGGCAACAGCGAGGCAACTGCATTCTCGACAACCGCTCGGAACGGGCCCGGCTTCGCTCGCCGATGAGAAAGGGCCTCCTCGCAATTCGCGGTCAGCAGCTTATTGAGGTATGGGTCCACGCTGACGACCGGGATATCGGCGATTGACAGCGGGAAGACGGCATCATCGACAGCTGCGCCAAATTCAATGTCACCGCCAAGGAATGCGCCGAATTCGGAAAAATTGGCACGGCGACGATGGATAAGTCTCACCTGGCTCGACTGCACAGGACAGCCGGTCAACTCTCGGCATAGTCGGATCAACAGAGTGAACCAGCATTCCATCTGATGCCGATCCAGATGTCGGGGAACACCAATGTAATTAATCGCGATCCTGATATCTTTGCCTTGAAGATATTTGACGGAAAAGCTCTCATTGGTCATCGAGACGTACCGGGCCAGCCGTCGTAACGCCTTACCCAAGGTGTCCGAGGAAGCCGCGGTGTAATAGACCAGCCCGAGCTTTCGAAGTTCAGCCCTCTGACCGAGGTGAAATCCAAGATACTCGTCCTGCAGCGCAGTCGCAGCGACATTGAGAAACCTGATCTGAGATGCGACACTGAGCCGGGCATCAACGTCCTCGACTTGTTGTTTAGTCAGTCCCGCTTTGTTCAAAAGCGGCTGCAGCTCGATCCCGGCCGCTTGCGCCCGTTCGTAGGCAAGCCGTGTGGCCATCCCGGCTGTCGTCGGGATCGCGCCGGGATGCTTGGGTTTGACGTCCTGCACAGGTTTGCCTCTTTGCTGTCAAACCTTCTGATTATGCTCGCACGTGCTGGAACGACATTGGCATGTGATAACAAAACGCTCTCCGAAACCTGGTTCCAGTTTCCAACGAAATTCTGACCTCCCGCTGACCAGCCGATGCAATCCCCAAGGTGGCGTGGGACGATTCTGCAGGCGACGAGGCGAAAGCATTCTCGCCAGCGGCGTAACAGACTGATTCCTTGGACCAATCGACTCGGAAACGGGCCTTGTTAGCCCGGAAAGTTGCGTCCCGCTCTATGTACGCCGGGGAAGCCCGATGCCTCCTCCCCAACTCCCTGGGTGACAACAATCGATCTTAACAGGCGGGCGCTCGTTTCCGATTGAGCGCGCGCGGAGCGGATCAAAATGTGCAATGAGCATCGTGAACGTCGCATTTCCGGTCCGAGATTTAACAGCCTCTCGGTCCGGATAGCGAATGAGGGCGTCGTAATTATCCGATATCAAACGAGTGGTGCCGGGCCGGTGGGAAGATGATCCCCGAAACGCCCGATTTGAGAACGTCGCTGATTCTCTTGTCGTCACAAGGTATTACGGGAAAGAAGACAATCGAGGCATCGACACTGGAACCGTTGACGACAAACCGCTGTCGAGGGGGGCATCTAACGTTTGACGACAACACCCTGCTGGGCTCGCACCCTCTCTCCGACCCTTACAAACACTCGGCATCCCGGGCTGATCCTGATCTGTCTGCCGAGGACGGCATCCTGTTCCACAGGACGGGACGCTGGCTACGGATACGCTATCACGCTCTTTAAAAAGCAAAACCACCGGGCAATATTTCACACCCCTGAAGGGGCCGTCCGTAAGCCGCACCCGTTACGAGCGCACCGCAATGGCGCCAAAAGTCGCTAAGGTTGCAAAGTGAACTCCCTTCACGACGAGCCAGTCATAAATCGGACTTCGCCCGACATGCGCCAAGATGTAGCTTGGATGAACAATGATGCTTCAGCAAGCTTGCCGCCGGCCACAGAGAAGAACATCAATGCTAGAGCGCATTCGGTGGTGGTTGGCATCTCTTTTTGCGTACTGGGCGCTTCGAGCTAATGCGCCCTGAGACCGCCGAAGACGGGTTTTCGATGGCTCTCACCAATGCCGAGAAGCAAGCCCAATGGCGCGAGCGCCGCGAACAGCGCAGCAAGGCGCTCGAACAGAAGGTCACTGAGCAACGGGCTGAGATTGAGCGGTTACGTAACCAACCTATGGGCAGTTAGGTGAGCAGTCCGAAGAGCAAATCGATCCCCAAACCTTGTCCATGAGCGCACGGCAGAAATTGGAAGCCGATCCGGCAACAAAAAAGAAAACTGCAAGCGGAGTTTGACCAGGCGGTGCAGACCGAAGTAGCTAGGGCGATCGAAGCCACGGTATTGCCGCAGTACAACAAGGAAATGGCCGATGCGAGACAGGTCATCTCCCGCAAAGGGGTGACGCTACGCCAGGAATATCTGTTGATCACAGTTGCCTGCGCCCGGACCAGTCGGCATCGAAGAAACGTCTCAATGAGGCGTGTATTGCGCTCAATGATCCTGATATCCTGAGAACACTTTGTCAATTCAATTGCTTAGTCGGGAGGGCGCTCAACGCTGTCCCGAAAGTATCCCGGTTCTCGCATTGATTCGACAAGGAGAAAACACCCCTAAAGTGCGCTGTCGAGCAGCCAAGCTGGAGGTGCACACTCCCCACCGCGCATTCCGCCGGTCTTGGCCATGCCAAATGTTAATCGCGCCATTGCCGCTCGCTGTGCTGGAGGTATTCGAGCTTTAGCGTCACGTGATCCCACGCCGCATATGCGATGGCGCCGACGACCCAGCCGACGGGTCTGCAAAGGCGGCGCCGCTGGCGCCGTAGAGCAAGGCCCTGTCCCACGCCAAGCCGATGCGTCCGCGCAGCGTGTCAAGATTTTCGCGACAGAAACTAACTAGCGTTGCTTCACGGTGTCGCTCGATGGCGGCGAACACCGGTTCGACGGCGGCTTGGTCGCATCATCCGACCGATTGCTGCCAGCGGCGCAGCGGACATCGGCGGCAGGAATGCTCACCAGCACGTTATGGGCGAGGGTTAAGACGCTCCTCCCCATCTGACGGTATTCAAACCTCCCGTCATCTCGTGCCAGAATCTCTGGGAGGCCGGCGCGGGGAGCGATCCATGAAATGGACAGCTGCGATAGTCGTGGCGATCGGCACGAGCGGTCTTTGCGCTCTTGCCGAGCCCCCGCGTCGCGCCGCGGCAGCTGCGACGGAGGAGCGCGTCAAGGTGGTGGTCCAGACCGCAACTCCGGGGATGCGCTACGATGATCCGTGGCTGCGCGCGATCATCATTGCTCCGCGCCTCTACGGTTCGATGACGACGACGCTGTATGGCGCACCTGATTTCACCGGGCTGCGAGTGCTGATGGAAAAGCCGACCATCACCGTTGTCACGTCCTTCTCGGACGAACCCTATCCGGGTATAACGACAAACGGCTTCAGCGGTGAGGCGGTGGTTCCTCTGAACACCTACGTGTTCCGCCAGCGACTCAGTGACGAGACCTATCCGGTATCACGGCCGATGGTTTCAACGGCGAGCAACCCGCGGTGGCAGCGTCCCCGACTCCTCGACCGAACCCGACGACGGCACCGGAGTATGCATCTCACTTGGCCGCATCTGCGGAACGCCGCCTCCCGCAGGTGATTGGCAACTCCACCTGCCACTCCGCCGCTTTCCTGCCTAACCCCGGCGCGACGCCAAGGCGGATACCCTTTGCCTCCGCGCGATTCTCAGCAAAAGCCCGAAGGATCGCCAGTTCGACAGAGGGCAGGGGTGGCCAGGAGCGAACATCTCATATCACCCGGCAGGCCCAGAGATGCTCGTGCCCCGACCGGCGACGCAATTATGTGTGCCCTCTTCGCATGAGCATGTCGTGTATGCTAAATAATGAGCTGCCAACCCGTTTGCCGAAACCACCGGGGAGGACCGGCAGCGAGGGTGCCGTCGGCCGGTTCAAATCATCGTTCCATTTGGCCCAGCAAGACCGTGGGACGCCGCAATGCCCAGTTCTCGCCCGCTTCCAATTGTTTTTGGCGTCCTGATCTTCACCATCTGCGCCATTGCGGCTGTCCATGGGCAAACGTCGGCGCCCCGAGCGACGACTGCGCCGACCACAGGCAAGCCGCCGCCAATGTCCGATATCGTATTCTATGTCGCCCACGGCGATACCGATGCATGTGGGCATGGCTGCAAGGAGTGGATTGCGGCGGAGGGCAAGATCGATCTTCGCGCCGCTCAGCGCCTGCGCCAGCTGCTGGCGAAACTGGGGCGTCGGAAGCCCCCGATTTTCCTCCATTCACCCGGTGGTTCGGTAAAGGGGTCGATTGAACTTGGCCGGCTGATCCATGAGCAAAGGCTCGAAGTCAGCGTTGCACATACCATCCCCCGCGGCTGCGAGCAGGACAAGTCGCTCGATAAATCGTGCGATGCGCTTAAACGCTCCGGGCAGGAGTTGCAGGCGGATTTGGACCCGGACAGCGCAATGTGCAATTCGGCATGCGTATGGACTTTCTGCGGCGGCACAGAACGGCTTGTGCCGCCGTGGGTGAAGCTCGGAATTCATGATGTCGGGCTTGATCCGGAAAAGTCATTGCCAACGATTACAACGACAAGAACAACAACAACAACAATAGGAACAACAACAACGACAAGGACAGCAACCTCCACACGTGTGGCCTCATTAGCCGAGGTCAAAAGGGCGGGCCATGCCTGGTTGCTTGAGTATCTACACGATATGCGAGTCGATAAAGAACTGCTCACGGCTGCTACCGCCGTTCCCCACGAGTCGGTGAGATTTCTGGAGCGGGACGAACTCGTGCACTTTGGAATCGACCGCAGGGAGTTTGGCGAAACGGCATGGCATTTCCGCAGCGAATCTGCGTTCGCGGTCAAGACATTCTTTGCCCGTGCCAGGAGTGGGGATCGAGCCCGTGTTCGCGACGGCTTTGTGATGCTGGGTTGCGGAGTTGGTTTTGGAAGAGAATTCCGCCTATTATTTGCACAGGAACGCGACCCCTCCGAGCAGAAATCCGCCGATTCCGTTCTCATTGATGTGAACGGACAACGCATTGTTCTGCGAACCCAAGTCCCGTCACCGAAATTCGATATCCGCACGACCATGCTATCCGCTGACATGTTCGACCTGATCGGTCAGGGGGCCAACGTCAAAGTATCTGCGATCGTTTTAGGCCAAGACGACGTCCCCGCCGGCAACCTGACGTTTAATCTGGATGGATATTCGGCTGCCTCGGAGAAACTGCGGAAGAACTGCGATCAAGCTGTGGGGAATGTGATAGCGGCCGCGCCTCGGGCGGGATCGGGTTCTTCTATTTCGTTCGCCAAGTCCCCCGCTACTGCCGCGACCTCGCCAGTTGGGCCGGTAGTGCCGGCGGCTTCTCCATCAAGGGAGACGTTTAAGGATTGCGACAAATGCCCCGAGATGGTGGTGGTGCCGGCGGGGTCGTTCGCCATGGGTTCGCCTGATAACGAGAGGGACCGCAGATATCAGGAAGGCCCGCAGCACCGGGTGACGTTCGATCGTGCCTTCGCGGCCGGTAAGTTTGCGGTGACGTTTGAGGAGTGGGATGAGTGCGTTGCCGACGGCGGTTGCGGTGGCTATCGGCCGGCCGATCAAGGCTGGGGCCGTGGCCGGCGGCCGGTGATCAATATCTCCTGGAATGATGCCAAAGCCTATGTGGCGTGGTTGTCGCGCAAAACTGGGAAGACTTACCGGTTGTTGAGCGAAGCCGAGCGGGAATATGTGACGCGGGCAGGGACGAGCACGCCATTCTGGTGGGGTTCTGCGATTACGACAAGCCGCGCCAACTACGATCCGAGGGGCAGCTACGATGCCAATGGCGGCACCCAAGAATCGTATCGGCAAAAGACCGAACCGGTTGATTCGTTTGAACCGAACCCCTGGGGCCTCTATCAGGTGCACGGCAACGTGTGGGAGTGGACCGAGGATTGTTACCACGGCGGCTATAACGGTGCACCAACGGATGGATCGGCTTGGACAGCTGAAGATTGTAGCTTACGTGTCCTCCGTGGCGGTTCCTGGAACTTCAGTCCAAGCTACCTTCGAGCGGCACATCGCCTAGCGGGCACACCCGACAACCGGGTCTTCGGCAACGCTGTCGGCTTCCGGGTTGGTCGGACGCTTACGCCTTGATAGTTAACCCAGCTTTTCGTTGGGACATTCAAGGGAGTGGGATCTGCGCGAGATCTCGTTGGCATTGGTTGGCGGCGCCACGATAATCCCCGCGCCCGCGGTGACACAGAGTTCTGTAATCGAGTGCGCGAAGGATTCGGGAGGTATTCAGATTATCACGAGCGATCAGCGGCAGTTCAGGTGGTATTCCCTAGCGACATGCTGACCGCAAGATTCAACGATTGCGTTGCCCGAAGGGCGGCTTTCGCGCCTCGGCCGTCTACCAAGGCGCCATCGAAACGTTCACGATGAGTCAGTCAGTGTGAAATCCGCTCGCGGCCACGCAAAAAGCCCGCGCCAAGACACGTGGCCGATAATCAAGCGGTCGGGACAAGGCGTAGAGCCGAAACGAACACGGAAAGCCCCAAAAGCTGATTGCTTTGACATATGCAACTCATTGCTTGGGATAATGGTCGCGGGAAAGGATTACTCCCCGTTCCCGCCCAGAGCCCGGCGCGCGCTGCTAACGCACCGGCTCCTCCCTCGGGTCGAACGTCGGCCGGCGTGCGGTCAAACGCATGCCCTCTCGGCGCACAGCCGCGAATCGGTCCGCATTGGCATCTCGGCTCAGTGTCCCAACCACGGCCGCCTGTCGGCTATTCCCCTCGGGTGAGGCCCTTCCCACGATCTCCGCCGGGAAGTTACCTTGCTTTGTTCGGGCGCTTCCTCGGTACTACGACCTCATCCGACTTCTCACCCATGTACATGCATGGAAGAAATTCGCGCATTCGGGGACCTGTGCACGTGGAGAACTTGTTGTAGCGGACCGGGGATTGACTAGGCGACGGACGAACGGACCTCACCTAAGGCATTGTTAAATCTTAATCCTGGCGGAGGATGACGCCGCCATCACACGTCGAGCTGATAGGCCTTTTTGGCAGCGCCGATGAACAGTGCAGATTTCTCGTCGGCGGAATGCCCGGCGGCGATGCGCTTAAACGCATTCCACAGCACCTGATAGCTGCAAGTGCCCTTATCGACTGGGAAATTGCTCTCGAACATTGACCGCTGCGGGCCGAAGGCGGCGATGCTGGTCTCGATATAGGGCCGCCACGCCTTCTCCAGATCCTGCGAGGAGGGCGGCTCGGGCTTTTCAAAGAAATCAAAGCCGATCATCTTCATGCCGAGACCGCCAAGCTTGACATAAGTGTTGGGGAGGCTCGCAACCTCCTGGATCTTCGCGCGCCAAGCGGCGAAGGCTTCGTCGCGCTTGCCCGCATAGGGACCGATCGCGACAGGTCCGCCCACGTGATTGAGCACGATCCTTGCTTGCGGGAAGGCTCGCGCCAGATCGACGACGTCGCCAAGCTGGGTCTGGAAGACCCAAGCATCGAAAGTCAGACCGAGCGCGACCAGCGCAGCAAAACCTTCGCGGAAGCTCTTGTCCAGGTACAATCCCGGCCCCGCGGCCCCGCCGAAGCCCTTGAGCACCGGATCGTCGCTCCAGGTCGAACCATTGCGAATGCCGCGGATGCGGCCGTCGGAGATGGTGATGTGCCTCTCGAGCACGCCCTTGGCGCGTGAACCGAGGCGCAAATCGACATAGCCGACGACCCCGGCGATGCAACGTGTCGGCCCGTAATTGCCCGACGCACTCATTGCCGCAACTCCGCAGACGAACTGGGTCTCGCCAAGCGATTTCAATTCCTCCGGCCCGTCGGCTCGGTACATCGAACCGGCCTGCTCGTACAGCGTCGCCCGGATGTTGTGGCCGCTGCCAACGTCGGTGAGAAGGTCGGGGAACAGGTAGGTGTAGCGCGGGCGGTCGTATAGATGATGATGGGGATCGATGAT
>JASHYD010000602.1 GCA_030043175.1 Xanthobacteraceae bacterium
GCCGTGCCGCGTTGCCATGCCAAAGCAAACCGACTTCGGCCGGTTTGTGCGTCAGCGATCAGATAGCTGGCAGGCGGCTCCAAACCAGGTTGCTCGCGCAAGCCATCTCCCCGCTGCTGGAGCTCGAGTTCACACCTCCACTCATGCATTGGCACGGGCAATGTTCGCGTAAGCTCACTGCAAATAGTGCGCGACCGCGTTGGCTAGATCGCGTGGAGCCGGTGGTTCGACGTTCGGCCTATTCCTTCGCGCAAGACGATCCGAACGGATGGTGTGGGAAACATGACGGTGCGTCAGCCCACCGCGCCCAAGGCGGCATTGGGGAAGGCAATCGCCAGAGCGGGCCTGTTGCTGGGCCTCCGGGGACTGTACAGACTCCCAGCGGTTTGCGCCGCAATGTCCCATCAGATGGCCCGGCTGGTCAGTTCCGCAAAACCGCGTCCGGCCGTACGAACTCTGGGCTGAATAAGGAGAGTAACTGTCATGAGATGGTGTAGAGTTATAATCTCTTTGCTCTTGCTGTCATCTAACGTCGCATCAGATGCTCAAGCACAGACTACTGAACTGACACTGAGCTGTAATGGAAAAAGCAAAGACGATAATAATGAGGAACCCATTACAAATATGGGTGTCGTTGTCAACTTCACTAAGAAAACGGTTACAGGATTAGCGATTGTTGCTAACATCTACAAGGTTGATGATGATGGCATATTTTTTGAAGGAACAGAGAACGGTCCCATCAGCTCCAACGATCCAATACAAGTCATTTTCCGCGGTGATATAAATCGAATAACAGGCGAAATATCAGGAGAACTGAAGGTTATGTGGGGTCCAGAGACTTACACGACAACTGTATATTTAATTTGCACATCCACGAGGCGACTGTCTTAAGTATAAGATAGAAAGCAGGTTAACAGTGCAATGATCAGATAAAACTGGTTCGGATGTTCAATGTCTATGAGGAGGAAATGAAGTATATTTTTCCAAGACTGGAAATATATTAATTCAAACTACCTAACATTAACATATCTATAAGGAACAAATGCCTTTGAAGCTAAGACGTCCATTCTGGCAAGTAATGTTTGGAGACGTTCTCTTAATTGTTGTTTGCTTTGTTGTTCCTTTCGTTGTTGCGTTCGGAGCTATTATTTTATTAAAATTTTTAATTGAATAATATTAAAACTCTAACGAGAGTTTATCAGTGGACGAATGCAGTACGTGCTATGATTAGAGCCGGTGGGCTAATAGGGCTGTGACCTATTAGGAGTATCGCCGCCCGGCGATAGCCGGAGAAGCCCTGCCATCGGGGTTCGAGGATCGGGACGAGCACGTCGCGGTCGAGATATAGACCCAGCAAATTATCGAACAGGTAAACGATGCCCACCCGGTCGATCGCCGCGTCGACGGAGAGGTTGCTCGCATCGCCTAGAAACCTCGCTCAATCCGGACACGCTGCCATCGCGAAACCCTCCGGCGTGACCCACTGAGACGAAGGCATTGAGCCCACCCAAATCCGCATACAACCTGTGCAGATTACGGCCTATTTTCTGTTTTCGCACAGGACGGCAGGGCGTATTTGATGGTGTGTCGCGCGCATCAAATTTTAAGGAGATCGGCATGCCCAATATCATCAAGTGCGGCACTTTCGCTCTCGGCGAGCGTAACGGAAGCGGCTGGGCTATGGGGTCGTGCAGCTGACGGGGCCCGGCGTGTTCGGCCCACCCAAGGACCCCGTAGCGGCCCGCGCCATACTGCGCGAGGCCGTCGCGTCCGGGGTGAACCATATCGACACCAGTGACTTCTATGGCCCGCATGTCACCAACCAGCTGATCCGCGACGCCTTGCATCCTTATCCGGACGACCTGGTGATCGTCACCAAGGTCGGCGCGCGGCGCGGCGCCGATGCATCCTGGCTGCCCGCCTTCTCGCCAGCCGAGTTGACGCAGGCGCTGCACGACAACCTGCGTAACCTCGGAATCGATACACTGCGGGTGGCGAACCTGCGCATCATGGGCGACATCCACAGGCCGACCGAAGGGTCGATCGCGGCGCAGGTCGAAGCGCTTGCCGAGCTGCAGGGTAAGGGCCTGGTGCGCCATATCGGGCTCTCCAACGCCACGGCCGCGCAGATCGCCGAGGCACGCCGGATCGTCGGGATCGTCTGCGTGCAGAACATATACAATGTGGTTTACCGCGCCGACGACGCCTTGATCGACGACCTGGCCCGCGAGGCGATCGCTTATGTGCCATTCTTTCCCCTCGGGGGTTTCACGCCTCTGCAGTCATCGACCTTGTCCAGCGTTGTCCTCCGCCTCGGTGCCACGCCGATGCAGGTCGCGCTTGCCTGGCTGCTGCGCCGCGCGCCCAAAATCCTGCTCATCCCCGGCAATTCTTCCGTCGCGCATCTGCGCGAAAACCTGGCCAGCCGAGCTTGATCTGCCGGATGGCGTCATGGCTGCGCTCGACGGCATCGCCCCTAGCGCCGCAGCGTGAGAAGAGGAAACGGGCGGGAGGTTAGGGCCGCCCGCTTCGGGAAGCCGGCGTAATGTGGATATCGCGATCGATGGGCGCGATTTTCGTGGCCGGCGCCTGCGCTGTACTCGGCGCCGCTCGATAGACGAGCGGTTGAATAGTCGCTCGCCCAGTGCGGTAAGCCGGGTGCCGCGGCCCTGTTCCTTGGTGACGAGCGGCTTACCCATGCGTTCGGACCAAACGGTGAGGAGACCCCACGCTTGGCGATATGGCATACCGACCTGCTCGCTGGCCTCCGTCAGCTTGCCGGCGTTCTTGATAGCGTCCATCAACGCGAACAATTCTGGTTCAACCAATGTCCTGCGTTGCGGTCAAATGATCGAGCCGGCAGACCTTGCTTGAGCTGAGCTCTGCCGGATCCCGCATGCTTGGCACGTTAGCAACGCGAATCGGCCGGGCGGTCGCCCATCTCTGCGCCGATGTTGTGTCGGGAGCAACGTGCCGCTATATTTGACCGGCCATAACGAGGTCACCCTGAAACTCGACAGCCAACCCATCCGGGTTCGCGACGAGCATCGATTTTCTGGGGCGATCGCGTCCTTCGCAGCATGCTGGAGAAACTCATGGCGTATCACGTTGGTCGTAAAATCGCTTCCTCCGCCGCTTCCTCCGCCGCTTCCTGGGCCATCTCGCTCACAGCATTTGCCACGATCGCGCAAGCGGCATCGCCGGTGACGGTCGCGGATACCCGCGTCTTTCCTGAAAGCATATCGGCGACTTCGGATGGCACCCTGCTGATCGCAGGATCCGAAAAGGGCATCATCTACAAAGCGGCCCCCGGCAGCACGACGGCGCAAGCCTGGATCTCACGGGAGCAGGCTGGATTCGAGGGCTTCTTGCTCGGAATTTACGCCGACGAGCCGCATAACGTGTTTTATGTGTGCAGTGACGTGGCTGGTCCGCCCCGCCAAGCGGCGTTCAAATCCTTCGACCTCAAGACCGGTGCGCTGAAAGCCACCTATCATTTTCCGGACGGTGGTCTCTGCAATGATTTCATAACGGCCGCCGACGGTACGCTCTACGCCACGGATACGGTGCTCGGGCGCATCATCCGCCTGAAGCCAGGCGCGACCGAACCGGATGTTTGGGTCAACGATCCCAGCCTGGTGGGGATCGACGGCATCGCCTTTGCCGGGGGAAAGCTCTATTTCAACAACGTGCAGAAGAACCTGTTGCAGCGCATCGAAATCAATGCGGACGGCAGTTTCGGCGCGGTGACCACGTTGCACCTCTCCGCGGAGCTATCCGGACCAGACGGTATGCGCGTTGGGCCGGGAAACGTTTTGCTGATCACCGAGAACAGGACCGGCAAACTTACCCAGGCCAAGATCGAAGGTGACACGGCGACGCTGACCAGCCTCAAAGATGGCTTCGGGCAACTTACCGCCATAGGTGTGATCGGTAATATTGCGTGGGTGGCGGAATCCAAATTTGCGCTGCGCACCGATCCCGACAACAAGGACCCGGGCCCGTGGGTGATTGTGCCGGTTACGCTGCCACCCTAGCTTGGGCGTTCTCGCTTTTAGCTTCACTTGGCAGCTTAAAGCGATCCGGGTGTACCTGATTGGAAACCAAGGGAGGACACGATGACCGATCTCAAGCCAACTACGATGTTGATAACGCCCCGGCGCGGTTTCTTCACGCGTGTTGCCGGAGTGATGGCGCTCGGCGCCGCTGCGTTCGTTCCGACCGCGCCGCATGCCGACACCGAGGCCGACGATGGACCGGATTGGCCGGGCAAGCTGACCGGACGCCATAAGCAAGTGGTCGACGTGTATGGGGTGAACGAAGGCTACCCGCTCGGGTTCGTGCTCAACTTCCTCACCCCCAATAAGTCGGCGACCGGGGTCGTCATTCTGCGCCACGAAGCCTTCCCGCTAGCGCTCAACCACGGGATGTGGGCCAAATACAAGATCGGTGAGTCCGAAAAGATCGACGACCCCGAAACCAAGGCAGCAGCGACAAAGAACCCCTATTTTGAGCCGAAGCCTGGCGTGTTGCGCAACGACAATTCCGCGATCGACAAGCTGCTGGCGCGCGGTACGGTGTTCGGCGCTTGCAACTTGGCGCTTCGAGGTCATGCCAGGCGGCTCGCCAAGAATGCCGGCATGACCGCGGAAGAAGCGGCAAAGGAATTCACCGCCAACATTATTCCGGGCATTACCGTGATTCCCTCGGGTGTGTGGGGCGTTAACCGCGCCCAGGAAGCCGGCTGCACCTATTGCGCCGGCGGGTGAGTGCACGCTGGCTCCGGAATGCTTACTCCGCCGCGCTTTCCGTGGCGGAGTAATCTAAGTCGTAACGCGGTCCTGTCCTTCCCATCGGCGTTCGATGCCGCGACCGCGCATGAACGTTCTCGTTGGCGTCGGCGGTGTTAACGTTTTGGCGGAAGTTTGCGTAGACGCCGTATCAGCTCAGCGCTGGAAATACCGCCTCGGTCTGGATCTCGGTCGAAGGCAAAAAGGGCGGCACGATTCAACTCGATAAAATCATGCAGTTGTCGCAGCAAACCTTCAGAGGGCAGCAACCCACCCGCTCGCCGCGACCGCGGCTTGCCGAAAGAACCGGGGGCATCGCCGAACGGGATGTAGGCCGAATCGCCGTAGACAGAAAAGCGATCGATCGGATTAAGTGCAACCTTGATACGAGGACAATGCGCCGGATTGCCGGGTATAATTTTGATTGCGTTCGGAAGTCCTGTATCGCTCGGCCACGCTGAAACCGTGTCTTCCGCCTCCGCCACAAGTGGCGGATTCTGTTCGGGAACAGGGAAGTTCACAGGGTTCCTTTCTCCCCAAGATGCAGTCGGTCGGTAAACTTAAGCGCAAGAAATGGGCCTACTTTTCTTAGCGGAGCACCCCAGCCTTGCCGGCTGCAGCCATGGCGATGTCCAGCCTGTTGCATTTGGCTGTGCCGAAAGCCCCGTCGAGAACTCACGCAGGGAAGGGCGTCAGTCTCGCCGCGGTTCCCCGCAAATATTTCCATCATCGGATTTCCTTGCTGGATCGCGGCGAAGAAAGGACTTGCACGAGCACATTATATATTATCGAATATAACGAAGTACAGGACTCGCGCCGAAAAGCGCTGAACGAGTTGATGCCATGACCGAAATCGGACTCATTCGGTACGCTTCGGGCGACTGGACTCTTGGCAATCCTTACGTTCGCATCCCTATCGAGGCGGATGAAGTCGAGGAGCCGTAAGACCTTTCGATCGCACTCTGCGACGTCGGGGCATTCGCCACCCTGCTGCTGGCCTTGAGCGGCAAGGCTGGAACCGGGTGGCACTGCGGCGCCGTGGCGGAAAAGGGCGCTACCTCTCGATTGCGTGGGGGCTATTCCAGGCCGAGACAGGTGAAACCATTCTGCACCTGGGCATTGGCCAGAAGAGATTGGCCTTTGTGATGCCGACGAACGCAACGGAGGAGCTCGGTCAGTCGCTGTTGGCAATGACTGCATTCACGACCAGTCACGGCCGAACATTCAACCGCGTGCCGGTTGCGAAATGAGGAGTAAGGGGCACTCTGAGTGCGAATGGGGAAAAGGTGTGTTCGTGAGACCATAACGAGGCGCGTGTTGGAAGTGATTGCGGTTCTCGGTCGTGGCGCGTTTATATGCTGAGTCAGGCGATGTACATCAGTCTATCCGGAGTCTTAAGGGAGGTAGTCATGTTCAACCAAAGCTCGGCCCTTTTGGCATCGCTAGCGCTGGCTGCCGCACTGATGATGGCGCTTGCCGACGCCCAGGCGGCCGATGACCCGGGGTACCCCGATTGGGAGGGCGCGTGGACGCGGATTCCCGTTAAGCTTCCCACCCAACCGTCTCACGACCAGACCAAGCCCTGGGGACGAGGACAGCAGGCACCGCTGACACCTGAGTATCAGGCAATTCTAGTG
>JASHYD010000603.1 GCA_030043175.1 Xanthobacteraceae bacterium
TCCTTTCACACGTTCGCGAGTGATGCTTGGCGCCCGATCACGCATTCGCGAGCTTAAGTCGGAGCCAAACCGTGGGCGGCGTGGGATTCCTTGCGCACCGCGCGCTCGATCATCCTGGGCAAGCCGGCCGTCGTGACTAAAGACTCGCTCACAGCCGAAGCCGGACGGCTTGCTCTCACGCTGCAGTCGGCGCACCCCGGCGCTCATCGCCGAGCAGCGGATGCGTGCTGGGGTCTCGGTCTTGACCTTCCGGACGTGAAGCGGCACACCATCGAAGTCTATCTGATCCCAGCGCAAGGTCATGTGGCGCGGCGGCACGCAGGCGGCGCCGGAATGCGATCAATGGCAGCGTCCCGATGGCCGTGTCGATTGGCCCTTGCAGCCTCGATCAGTGCCTCGACTTCGCCACACGTGTTTCTTAGCTCCATGATGGCCTGAGTCACCAGAAACGAATCGTTCGCGAACGCGCGAAGGACGGGCCAACAGACAGTCGCAGACCTGTGAACGAGGGGGTCGGGAACAAGACCTCGTCGGACGGACTTCCGGCTAGCGGCCGCCTCAAATCATCGGGCACCGTCTTTTCTTTGGAGGTGTTCCATGTTGGATACGCGGAATCGAGCGCCTTATCGCGAGCTCGCGGAGGAGTGTCGCCGCCTAGCCACAACTGCCCCTTCAGGCCAAGTCAAAAACCGCTATTTACTCATGGCGCAAGATTACTTGTGGCTGGCTGACCTCAAGGAGCAAGCGCACGCCGGTAGGCCAGCGACGATTGAAGAAAATACCGCTTGGGCCGCTACCATGACCGGCCGCTTTCCGGGACCGTGGCGGATTGTTGAGATCCCGCACGGATTCGCGGTCGACGACGCCAGCGGCCAGCAACTCGCCGCGTTTTATGGACTGGCCGAGCCCAACGCGCCAAGACAGACCGACTTCCTGACGTTCGATGAGGCTCGACAGATGGCGGTCGATTTCGCGAATCTGCCGAAACGGCTCGAGCAGACTCCAAGTCTGAGCGAGGTCACCACCTCGCTGGAAGACGACAGACTCGCCAAGCTCGAAACAAATCGCTCGCCGGACGGTGCGTTGGAAACCTCGCGGTTACCTCGCGTCGCCCGGTTGCCGCCGGGCGCGGGCATGCCTTTCGCTGAGAGGCCAACGGCCATTCCAAGGTCCACCTCGTTCGAGCCTGACGAGTGGATGCCTACTCCATTGGTGCCTCCGGCGCGCGATCCACGGAAAAAATTCGTGACTGCGGTCGCGACTGCCGTTGCGATTGCGGTCGTGGCGTTACCTGCTGGTTATTTCGTCGTTAGGAATTCTGATCGCCCGGTTAACGTTACGGCGGTACCGCAAGCCACAACCGATAGACCGCCCGTTGAATCGTTGCCGTTGCGGGAAGCGCAGGCGCCTGCGGCTACCAATGTCGAGAGCCGAGTCGAGCCTGAGGTTCAGGCGCCATCGTTGCGGCAGGCGCCGCCGTTGGATACAAAGCCAAGCGAGAGCAGAATTGAGGCGAAACCGCCACCGGCGTTGCCAGATAAGGGGTCGTTCGTGGGGGGTCGGGATGCTTCTTCCTGCTTTCCCTCGGCTTCGGCCGTGCGGGAGAGCATCCCGGGAGCGTGGCCGTCTTGGACCTTGAGAGCGCCTGGTCATGAGGGCACCAGGTGCTGGTACGCGTCAACGCGAGGCGCAGCCCACGAACACCGGTGAGATGCGAGCGAGAACGGATGTGCCTGCGGCGAGTTGGGCTTGTCTCATTCCGGCGCGGGATACTGGTGCCCCTCAGGGCGGGAAGGAAGCTGCCGCTTTGGTTGCGGAGATAACCAAAATCGGTAGCGCAGCTTGCGCACGAACCGGTGAATTAGAACGGCGAATGGAACGCCCTGCGGGTTGCCCGTGCGGGTGGTCGTCGCGACTTCGGCGCCGGAAAGAATGCGCAAAGAATGGGACTTCACCCCCCTGCCATAAGGATGTTTACCCCCAGCTTGCGCCAAGGGCCCGCTTTCCCGGCTCAAGCGGGCAGGTCCTCCCCCGCGTACGGAGGAGGCTGGAAACGCGCCGGGAGGCATCATGACGCCTCCGAATCATCATGCGCTTTAAGTTTGCGGCCATCCGCCAACCTTACTGCACGGTTTCCCCATGGAGCGCCAAGTCGAGGCCGTCGCGCTCCACGTCCTTGGACACGCGCAGCCCGATGAAGATGTCAACGACCTTGAGGATGATCAGCGTCACCACGCAGTCGTAGATGAACACGACGCCGACACCGATAGCCTGGTTGAGGACCTGCCCCGGATTACCCTCAAGCAGCCCAGCCGTGCCGCCGTATTGCTGGACGGCAAATACGCCGGTGAGCAATGCGCCCGCAGCCCCGCCGACCGCATGCACGCCAAACGCGTCGAGCGCATCATCATAGCCGAACACGGACTTGAGTCCGGTGCAGCCCCAATAGCACACGACGCCGGCCGCGACGCCGATGCAGAACGCGCCGAGCGGGCCGACAAAGCCCGA
>JASHYD010000604.1 GCA_030043175.1 Xanthobacteraceae bacterium
CAGTCGAGAACATAGAGACGCAGCGATTGCGGGGGCTGCGGCTTCTGTTGGGCGTTGGCCGGTGGGAAACCGAAGGCCACGAACACAGCCGCCGCCAGGATATAGGGCACAGTGCGAATCGACATGGAATCCTCCCGAACGAACCAGTGTGTAAAAGGGCTGCTGCCACCGCGGCTGCTAGCGGGTTAGGCAACCAGCCGGCTTTTTGCCTTCGGGGCGGTTCACAATCTAGGCCATGCGCCGCGCACTGTCAGCCCCATCTACCAGGTCACTGCCAAAGCCGTCCGGCTTGGCGTGGTCGAGGCCCCGACGAGTCCACTGCGATGGAGAAGGCCGCGGCTGAATTAAAGGTGCCGGACAACAGGCTGATGGCGACACGGCGACGACCCTTCGCAAGGGTGATACTCCAATGTAACTCCTCGCCACCACCGCACCTTTGAAAATCGCCAGCGTGGCGGACCTCCGGAGCGCGGTTCTGGTCGCAGTGCGATGGTGCTGCCCGGAGGTTACCCTCGCAGCGGCCGTGACCCTGGTTCATTCTCCGCCCGACACCGAGGGCGCGATGGGAGCTAAGATGATGTGGGGATTGGTCGCGGCCGTGGCCTGCTCTGCCGTTCTGATCCTGACGGCGCGTGGCGTTGGGCTAGTCCTGATCGCATCATCGCCGCCAAAGATCGGGACCCCGCGTGATGTCGGCGCTGAATGAACCAGAGAACTACAACGGCGGAAGAAACCTTGATCCGAGCGATCCGTCCATCGGATGCAGCGGCATGGGTAAAACTGCGCACTGCATTATGGCCGGATGGAGCAGAAGATCATCCGCGCGAGATTGCACAGTTCTTTGCCGGGCTGATCGACGAGCCGAAGGCAGCTTTCATCGTGGAGAAACGCGCCGGCGAACCGATCGCGATTGTGGAGCTTTCAATTCGCGAGGATGTCCCGGGACTCGATGGAAAGCGCGCCGGATATGTAGAAGGCCTCTATGTGATTCCGGAACTTCGGCACCACGGAACTGCGCGCAAGCTACTGCACACGTCGCTGAATTGGGCGCGGGAGAACCAATGCGTTGCGTTCGCAAGCGACCGCGCGGAGCGGATCGTAATCTATGAGCGATTTGCTGTTGACACTGTACGGCGGCGCAGGTCGAGCAGTTGATTTGGCCATCGATTTTGCGAGCCAACAAGAGGACGGCCAAATCGCCACCCCGAATCGGGCCGAGGCATAGCCCAAAGCAATGCCCTCCCAAGGAGGACTTTGGCTGCCGATGGCGGCGGCAGGAAGTACCATTATGTTAGAAGCAATGAGATGAGTGTTGCAGAACTGCTGACAGCCGATCCACTGACGCGTGGTCGTGCAGTTGCCTGCCACCTTCCCGCAAATTCAACGATCGCAGCAACATCATGCTGTCGGGCACGCCCGCCAGCCTGGCGCTTTCGCAGCCTCATTCAATTTCTGGGTACGTTCCTCCATGATTCCAACCGCGGATGCCGCACTCGAAACGACGCACGGCCGCGGCGTCGCGCAAAAGACGCTGCAGGTCTGGCAGTCGCTGATGCCGTCTCCGCAAAACACCGGCCGGACCAAGGCAGCTTGATCCGCTGGCGATAGCGCTGACAGTCGCGGATTCGGCACGGCGATCAATCACCGCCTGAAACCACATTGGTCAGCAGGATTTTCGATAGCTGCCTGCTGAGGCGATTGAGTACTCACAGCGACGGAGCACATCAAACCTGCGTTGCGGGTCAGAACAGTTCACCGCCCTGACCGAACACAAAGAAGTCATAAACTCCCGGCCCGCTTCCACAGATTCATGAGTTTTGCCGCATCGCTGTCGGCAGACAGTGGCATGTGCGCAATTGCGAACGGCCAAGTCGGTACGCTGTCGACCTCGGCCAGGGGACGAAACATCACATCACGTAGCGAGAGACGGTCGGAGATAGCCGACGGCACAAATGTCGATCCAAGGCCAGCGGCCACCAAGATTAGTGTCGGCATGAGATCGCTCACTTCCTGCACGATCGTCGGGCGCAAGCCATGTACGGAAAAATAATGGAGGATTTTGGTGTAGAGAGACGGACCGTGTTGCTTTGGAAATAGGATAAGCCGATCGGCGAGGAGCGCGAGGGGGACCGCGCCATGGCCCGAGACCAGATCCTTCGGTACGGCCGCTATGATCGGGTCCGTCGACACATCAATGACGTGCAGCCGAGCAGGTGCGTCGAACGGCGGCGAAAGAAAGCCGAGGTCCAAACGGCCATGTGGCAGCGCCTGCAACTGCTCGTTTGTTGAAGCTTCGATGACCTCGATTTGGATCCCGCCCTTGTGGCCCAAGTGCAGCAGGTCAGGTACGGGTCCCCACAGACACGGCGACGCGACGCCGATCCGCACCGTAGGGCGCGACACGGCCGCGCGCGCCAACTCCGCCGCTCGCTCCGCGGCGGCAACCGCTGCGCGCGCTTCTGGAAGAAGCGCCTCGCCGGCCGCCGTCAAATACACGCCTTTGCGTGTTCGCTTGAACAATGTCACGCCAAGGTCGCGCTCGCTGCGCTGAATCGACTGCGAGAGCGGCGGCTGTGCCATTCCGAGCCGCGCGGCTGCCCGCGCGAAATTCCCTTCCTCGGCGATGATCAGGATGTGGCGGAATCGTTGGATGTCCATATCGATCATTATCAAGAATTCGCATATCGATACAATATCAAGAATGACCTAAACGATATTAGACTAGTATCGAGGCCGTTGCTACCGTCGACTGCGCTATCGGCGAGGTGACAAGCCGAATAGCGACGCAGGCCAATGATCCGCATGGAACTCGCCATGAGTGATTTCGAAACAAGTCGGCGCCACCTCCTCCAATCAGCAGCGCTGGCCGGCTGCGCGTTGCGGTTAGAGTCGCCGCTCACGGCGCCCATTACGGCCGCTGCTCACGACAGCGCGCAGAACAACGTGCAGCAGAACGCGCGCTCGAGAGGCACCGTGACGCTCACAGTCAACACAATACCGCACGTGCTTGACATCGACACGCGAACAACCCTGCTCGACGCATTACGCGAGCACATCGGCCTGACCGGAACAAAGAAAGGTTGCGATCACGGGCAGTGCGGGGCCTGCACGGTGTTGCTGAACGGCCGGCGCATCAACGCCTGCCTCACCCTTGCTGTGATGTTGGAAGGCGATGACATCACCACCATCGAGGGACTCGGGGCGGAGAGCGCGTTGCACCCGCTTCAGGCCGCCTTCATCGCGCATGATGGGTTTCAGTGCGGTTATTGCACCTCGGGCCAGATCTGCTCAGCGGTGGGAATGCTCGCCGAAGCGGAGGCCGGCTGGCCGAGTCATATCACAGCCGATGTTGCGACCTCGCCGCTGCTCACAAATGCCGAAATCGCCGAACGAATGAGCGGCAATCTCTGTCGCTGCGCGGCCTATCCCAACATCGTCGCCGCCATCCAGTCCGTTGCAGGCAGGAGGGCGGAATGAGGCCTTTCGCCTATCAACGGGTTACAGACGTGCGCGCGGCAACCGCCGCAGGCGCACCTCACGGCGCCCGGTTCATCGCCGGCGGCACCAACCTGCTCGATCTCATGAAGCTAGAGATCGAGACGCCGTCGCGTCTCGTGGACATCAGCCAACTGCCGCTCAAGAGAATCGAGGTGACGCCGGACGGCGGTCTGCGGATCGGCGCGCTGGTGACGAATAGCGATCTCGCAGCCGATCCCGTCGTGCGGCGTCAATATCCAGTTCTGTCGCAGGCCATCTTGGCCGGAGCCTCCGGCCAGCTCCGCAACCGAGCAACTGTCGGGGGTAATCTCTTGCAGCGGACGCGCTGCTTTTACTTTTACGACCGCATGGCACCCTGCAACAAGCGTTCACCGGGGAGCGGATGCGCGGCGATCAACGGGTTCAATCGCATCCATGCCGTGCTCGGTGCGAGCGATGCCTGCATTGCCGTGCATCCATCGGACATGGCTGTTGCCTTAGCCGCACTCGACGCTAGCGTTGAAACCAGAACTGTGGACGGCTTGGAGCGCAGCCTCTCTCTGGACGAGTTCTATCGACTGCCAGGACACGCGCCGCATCTCGATACGAACATCGCGCAGGGCGAGCTGATCATCGCGGTCGTACTGCCACCGCCGCCACCCGGTGCGCAAGTCTATCGAAAGGTGCGCGACCGCGCCTCCTATGCGTTCGCGCTCGTCTCCGTGGCAATCACCCTCGACGCCGATACCTCCAGCATCCGCTACGCCCGTGTTGCCTTTGGCAGTCTGGCGCCCAAGCCGTGGCGTTCGCTCGAGGCGGAGCGGGTATTGATCGGACAGGTCCCGCGCAGAGACGTCTTCGAGATGGCCGCCGACGCGGCGCTGAACGGCGCGCGCGGCTATGGTCACAACGACTTTAAGATTGCATTGGCGCGCCGGACCCTCGTCGTCGCGCTGGAACAACTCGCCAGCCGGAGGTGATGATCGATGGCAGATTCGCAAGCCTATGATCCGGCCTCTTCAGCAAAGCTGGATACGGTCACCTTCGTCGGCCAGCCACTCGATCGCCTCGATGGCGTGGCAAAGGTGACCGGTCAGGCAAAATACGCCTACGAGTATCAGACCAGGCCACCCGTCAGATTCGGTGTTATTGTCGAGGCCAGCATTGCTAGAGGCCGCATTCTCGCCCTCGACACCACGCTCGCCGAGAATGCGCCCGGCGTTCGTCTGGTCATGACGTATCTCAACGCCCCGAAACAAGGAGCATTCGGCCAGCCTGCTGCGATCAACCGCAATGCGCGCGCTCGTCCGGTTCTCGCGGATGCGGAGATCCTGTACTTCGGCCAGCCCATTGCGCTCGTGGTTGCGGACAGCTTTGAGCAAGCACGCGCTGCAGCCGCGCTCGTTCGCGCTCGCTTCGATCGTCAACAAGCAGACCTCATTCTAAAAGATCATCTGGATCATGCCTATCGGCCCGAGCGCGTAGGCCCCGGCTTCGCGCCCGACGCTGCCGTGGGAGATTTCGAGAGCGCATTCGCCGCTGCCCCGGTGACGGTCGATGCGACCTATGACAATGCCTACCAGAATCACAACCCGTTGGAGCCGCATGCGGCGCTGGCGCAATGGGACGGTGATACCTTGACCGCCTATGTCAGCCAACAAAACCTTGCGACGGCGCGAGCAGCGCTAGCCGCAACGCTGCAGATTGCCCCCGAAAACGTCCATCTTATCAGTCGCTATATTGGCGGCGGTTTCGGCTCGAAGCTGCCGATCAATACCGAAATCGTGCTGGCATCACTGGCCGCTCGGGTGCTCGGCCACTCCGTCAAGGTCGCGCTGACGCGCCAACAGATGTTCTCCAACACGGGCCACCGTCCGGCGTTTCGTCAGCGAATCCGTCTCGGGGCCGATCAAGACGGCCATCTCACCTCAATTGCGCACGAGGTCTGGGGCCAAACCGCGCGCTTCGAGGAATTCGCCGAGCAGACAGCCACCTTCACGCGCTCGCTCTATGCCGCACCAAACCGCCTGACGCGGCATAGGCTCGTGCCGCTCGACCTTCAACACGGCGAGACCATGCGCGCTCCAGGCGAGGCACCGGGCTTGCTCGTGTTCGAAAGCGCGATGGACGAACTGGCGACGGCACTGGGCATTGATCCGGTCGAGCTGCGCCTGCGTAACGAGCCGAACCTTGATCCGGAGCTTCAGGTCCCTTTTTCGTCACGACGCTTGGCAACGTGTCTGCGCGAAGGGGCTCTGCGGTTCGGTTGGGATCAACGACCAAAATCGCCTCAATCGCGTCGCGAAGGCCGACAACTGATCGGGTTTGGCATGTCGGCAGGTATCCGCCCGAATAAGATTGGCAAGTCTTCAGCTCAGGTTACGCTTCGTCCGGACGGTGGCGTGACAGCTCGACTTGATATGACCGACATCGGTACGGGCAGCTACACGATCTTGACTCAAGTCGCCGCCGACGCCATGGGCCTGCCGCTAGCGGCAGTAACAATCGAGCTCGGTAATTCCGATTTTCCGGAGACGACCGGTTCCGGTGGCTCGCTCGGTGCGGGATCGGCTTGTTCAGCGGTCTACAACGCCTGCGTCGTGCTGCGCGAGTCGGTCGCACGATCAGCTATCGCCGACGCGCGCTCACCGCTTTACCGCGCCGCCAGCGCGGACGTCGTTTTTCGGGATGGACGAGCGATGGTTGGAAACGTATCGGAATCGCTGTCAGACATCGGTGCGAGATCATCGCAGACGGGCCTCAGTGCAATTGGGACGATCGAGCCGGGTGACACCTATCGACGCTACTCCCAATACTCTTACGCGGCCTATTTCGCCGAGGTGCAGGTGGACATGGACACGGCCGAAGTTCGTGCGCGGCGGATGTTGGGCGTGTTCGACGCCGGGCGCATTCTCAATGCCAAGACCGCACGATCGCAGCTTCTCGGAGGTATGATCTGGGGGCTAAGTGCTTCGCTGTACGAGGAAGGTGTGATCGACACCCGCTACGGCAGTTTCATCAACCGTGATCTCGCCGGATATCACTTTGCGACGAACGCCGATGTCCCGGACATCGAGGTCGTCATGCTCGATGACGTGGACCACAATTCCAACCCGGTCGGCAGTAAAGGTGTCGGCGAACTCGGCATCTGCGGCTCAGGCGCAGCGATTGCGAACGCAATCTTCAATGCCACCGGCGTTCGCGTTCGATCGTTTCCCATTACGCTTGAAAAGATCCTGGTCCACCTTTCAAATTAGATTTCGACCGGCTCTAACCCGACCTACAGGGCATGAAACTAACGCTTCAAAGCGCGTGGGGTTCTGGGCCAAGCAGACTCAGTTCGGCGAATTTCACAGCATAACGGCCCCTCCAGCGACAGCGAGCACGACGCCGGTGATCTACATCGATTGTGCGAGACCAAGTAAAGCGCCGCCTCCGCCACAGTGGCCCGGACCCGAGCGGCACTGTTTCGTCCGCAAATGGGCGCAGGCAAGAAAAACGTCTGATGCCGCGGCCGTCCGAGAATGTAGGTCTGCGCAAATCTCACGCCCGCCGCCGACTTCTTCTATCTTCAAAGCCGCGGTCATTTTGACAAATTTCGGGCACCATAGCGTGGGTCGGCCGCCTCGCAAACGACGGCCACGCGATACAATTATTGCCGCTACAATAGTCACGGTTTCCTGCGATTGCCGATCGGCTCACCGAGCGAGTAGAGTCGTCTCGCGATCGTGAATCCGCTGCTCAATCGCGCCCCATTGGCGGTTCGGAAAGCGCACGTTCAATGCGGTTGGTGCACCCCGAATTCGCCTGTTGGACTGCTCTAATGCCACCTCGCGGCATTTTCTCAAGGCCCTGGCAGCTCGGACCTCGGGGTCGGCGACGGCCTGGAGTCACGGAACCGAGAGACGCCAACGGCAACCCTCACCGAGCTGCAAACCTTGACGCCGACGGCACCCCTCACCGAGCTCCAAACCTTGACGCCAACGGCACCCCTCACCGAGCTGCAAGCCTTCCGTTCCAAGGCAATCGAGCTCGGATTGCCGTCGCCCGCAACGGCCGAGCTGATCAGATGGGAATAGCCGCCGCGCGAAATTGACATCTTCGTCACTTTTGAGGGACGAGATTGATATCATTGCCCGGTCCGCACCACCATGGCCGCAATCGCGGCAGCGAATTCGGCTGCCGATACCCCATAGCCGAATGTGGTGCCGCGTGCATTTGGGATATTTGCTAATCTTGGAATCATC
>JASHYD010000605.1 GCA_030043175.1 Xanthobacteraceae bacterium
ACTTACGCTTACCACTGATTACGTATACGAAGATATATACAAGCGCGCCAGAAGCTCAAGCCTGCAAACCGCGAATGCCTGTGGATAGCTGGGACAGGCACGGTTCCTTCGATCAGGAGTCGGCCTCGCCTTATAATGGTGACGCGATTCGTCCTCATCCAAGCGGAACCGCCGAGCAGCCATGCGCTTTCCGCCGCAATTTCTCGATGATTTGCGTGCCCGGCTTCCGGTGTCGGATGTCGTGGGCAAGCGCGTCCGGCTCAAGAAGGCGGGGCGGGAATGGAAGGGTTTGTCGCCTTTCAACAAGGAGCGCACGCCGTCGTTCTTCGTCAATGACCAGAAGGGGTTCTGGCACGACTTTTCATCCGGCAAGCATGGCGACATTTTTACCTTCACGATGGAGATCGATGGCGTAACGTTTCCGGAAGCGGTGGAGCGACTGGCTTCGCTCGCGGGCCTTGCGATGCCGGCGATGTCGCGTCAGTCAGAGGTCGAGGAGGGGCGCCGCCGCACGCTCTATGAGGTGGTTGCGCTCGCGGCAAAGTTTTTCGAGGCGACCTTGGCGTCCCGAGCCGGCGCCAGAGCGCGGGGATATTTAGCCGATCGCGGCCTCGACGCGCCAACTCAGCTCAAATTCCGCATCGGCTATGCTCCGTTCGAACGCTTCGCTCTCAAGGAGCACCTCGGCGGGCTCGGCGTTTCGGTCGCAGACATGGTCGAGGCGGGCTTGCTTGCTGCCGGCGGGGACATTCAGATACCCTATGATCGTTTTCGCGACCGCGTCATGTTCCCGATCAGCGATTTCGCCGGGCGGATGGTGGCATTTGGCGGTCGCGCCCTCGACCGGGATGCTCCCGCCAAATACCTCAACTCGCCGGAAACCCCGCTCTTTCACAAAGGCGGCTTGCTCTATAATGGCGCCGGGGCCCGCAAGGCCGCCCATCAGGGCGCCCCAGTGATTGCAGTCGAGGGCTACGTGGATGTGATCGCGATGGTAGCGGCCGGCTTTGAGGCAACCGTCGCTCCGCTCGGCACCGCCCTCACCGAGGATCAGCTGGCGCTGCTTTGGAGAATGAGCGACGAGCCGGTCCTGTGCTTCGACGGCGATGCGGCGGGACACAGAGCCGCCTATCGGGCGATCGACCTCGCGCTCCCGCGCATCGAACCCGGTAAGAGCTTGCGCTTCGCCTCGCTGCCCCACGGGCACGATCCCGACGACCTCATCCGTTCCGGAGGGCCTGCGGCGATGACGGATGTGCTGACAATGGCGCGTCCGCTGGCTGACGTGCTGTGGACCCGGGAGACCGAAGGCGGTCGCTTCGATACGCCGGAACGCCGCGCCGGTCTCGAAGCCCGCATCAATGAGCTGATGATCGCCATCTCCAATGAAACAGTACGGCGCCACTACCGGCAGGAGTTTTGGCACCGGCTGCGCAACCTCATGGCGGCAGGGGCCAGTGGTCGCTTCGGGCCTGGTCCGGATGGCTTCGGGCGCCGCATCACCGACCGATGGGCGCACGCTGAGAGATCGCGACCCCACAGAGGCCGTCGCGAACCCAAGGAGGCACCACTCGCCCCTTTGAGCCCGAAGCTGCTGGGCAGTTCGATCGTGCGCGGCTTGCGCAGCGCGCTGCAGCCGCGCGAGGCCCTGATCCTGCTTATCGCTTTCAACCACCCCTGGTTGCTCGAAGCGCAAGCGGAACAACTAGCCGAGCTGGAGCTGAACGGCGACGCCGACATGTTGCGGCGGGTGCTGTTGGATATCACGGCATCGCGACAGCCGGACCGCTATGTCGACCGTGCAACCCTCAGAGACGCGGTGGTGGCACGGGGATGCGAAGCAGTTCTGCAGCGGATAGAGGCCGCGGTGACCCATTCGGCTGATTGGCCGGCCCGGGAGGGGGCGGCGCCGGAAGATGTTCGCCAGTTGTGGGCTCATGTTCTAACCTTGCATCGCAGGAACCGCACGTTAAATAAGGAGCTGAAGGAGGCTGAGCGAGCCTTGGGCGAAGAGCCGAGTGAACACAATTTTGCTTGGCTCCAGGACGTGCGGGGGCAACTTTCGTCCCTCGAGGGGACCGAAGCATCGATTGAAGGCTTTGGCGCCCTTTCGGGCCGGCCGGCAGGCGGGCCATAGATGGGTTGGTGCGGCTGGATGGTTCCGTTCAAACGGAAACACCGGCCTTTTTGAGGTGCGTGACTGAAGATCGTGGCGACGGGAAGGTCGATCGCGGCTTAAGTAGCCCAGCGACAGTTAGGGCGCGCGCGATTTCGAGCGTGCGATTCGGCCGCAATGACGGGCCAGCGTTCCCGTCACCAATTGCCCGTTTCGGCCACCGCAGGGCGTTCGTCCCGGCTGGAGAGGAAAGTATGGCGAGCAAAGTCAAGGTAGCGGTCAAAGAAAAGAAGGAAGAGACGACCCCCGAAAAGGACGCACCGGATACGCCCGATACGCCGTTGCCGCTGCTCGACCTTTCCGACGCCGCCGTGCGCAAGATGATCAAGGCGGCGAAAAAGCGCGGCTATGTCACCCACGACCAGGTCAACGCCGTCCTCCCGTCCGAGGAAGTCACGTCGGACCAGATCGAGGACGTGTTCGCCATGCTCAGTGAAATGGGCATCAACGTGATCGAGAACGAGGAGGCCGAGACCGAGGACACCTCCGAGGAGCCCCGGGAAGAGGCCGAGGATGACGACGCCGACGGCGAGCTCGTGGACGTCAGCAACCGCTCCGCCCCGGTGGAAACCAAGAAATCCGAGCCCGGCGAGCGGACCGACGATCCGGTGCGCATGTATCTGCGGGAAATGGGATCGGTTGAGCTGTTGTCGCGCGAGGGCGAAATTGCCATCGCAAAGCGCATCGAGGCCGGCCGGGAGGCGATGATCGCCGGCCTGTGCGAGAGCCCCCTCACCTTCCAGGCGATCATCATCTGGCGCGACGAACTCAACGACGGCAAGGTGTTCCTGCGCGATATCATCGATCTGGAAGCCACCTATGCGGGTCCGGACGCAAAGGGCGTGCCGGCCATCGCGGCCGGGGACGGCGCCGCCTCCGACGCGACCGCCTCGCAGCCGCCCCAGACGAGCGCTCCGGCAACCGCACCCGCCGCCGCCACGCCGTTTCGCGCCAAGCCGGAGGTCCTGCCCGGCGAACAGGAGCCGACAGACCCGCCGGAAGGCGAGCTCGACGAGGATGATCTCGAGAACTCGATGTCGCTTGCAGCCATTGAGGCTGAACTCAAGCCCAAGGTGCTGGAAACCTTCGACAAGGTCGCCGACAGCTACAAGCGGCTGCGCCGCCTGCAGGACCAGGACATCGAGAACAGGCTCAGAAACCAATCGCTGTCGCCCGCCCAGGAGCGCAAGTACAAGAAGCTCAAGGACGAGATCATCGCCGAGGTCAAGTCGTTGCGGCTCAATCAGGCGCGGATCGATTCGCTCGTAGAGCAGCTCTATGACATCAACAAGCGGCTGGTCGGCTATGAGGGCCGCATGATGCGGCTTGCCGAAAGCCACGGTGTCTCGCGCGAAGACTTTCTCAAGAACTACTTCGGCTCGGAGCTCGATCCGCGCTGGCTCAACCGCGTCTCCAAGCTCTCCGCGAAGGGCTGGAAGAGCCTCGTTGCGCGCGACAAGGATCGCATCACGGAATTGCGCACGCACATCCAGGAGCTCGCGGGCGAGACCGGCCTTGAGATCCAAGAGTTCCGCAAGATCGTCCATATGGTGCAGAAGGGCGAGCGCGAGGCACGCCAGGCCAAGAAGGAGATGGTGGAGGCCAATCTGCGCCTCGTCATCTCGATCGCGAAGAAATATACGAACCGCGGCCTGCAGTTCCTCGATCTGATTCAGGAAGGCAATATCGGCCTGATGAAGGCGGTCGATAAGTTCGAGTACCGCCGCGGCTACAAGTTCTCGACCTATGCGACGTGGTGGATCCGCCAGGCCATCACGCGTTCGATCGCCGACCAGGCGCGCACCATCCGCATCCCGGTGCACATGATCGAGACGATCAACAAGCTCGTGCGCACTTCACGTCAGATGCTGCATGAGATCTGCCGCGAGCCGACGCCCGAGGAGCTGGCGGAAAAGCTCGCGATGCCGCTCGAGAAGG
>JASHYD010000606.1 GCA_030043175.1 Xanthobacteraceae bacterium
GCTATTCGGTGCTTCGATTCGCGGAGTCTGTCGTGACGCACAAGCGAAAGGGACGGGGGACTGCATGATCCGGGTGGCGAACAAGTTTGCCGACGCCAGCGGCAAGCGCGTAGATGTGCCGTTTCACGATCTGATGGACCAGTCTATGGGCAAGCCGCGCTGCGTGCCGATCTCCATTTCTCACCTCGCGGCAGGACGGTATGATCCGCCTGCTTGTTCCTGATAGCGGTGACGCCAACTGAATTTGCGGCTCGCGGAAGGACCACTTGGGTGCCGCCCCGCGTAGGGCGAAATCCGTCTGTCGATCCCGCCAGCCTCGGGATGTTCCTGTCAGTTATGGCACCTTGTTCTTCGTCATCGTCTCGCCGAACAGTATCGCCGCACGTCGCCCGCCTGCTTGGTCCGGTGTGCAAAGCGAGCCAAGCCTTTTCGGCGAGTATTTAATGGAGGCGTCGCGCATTTGGTTTGGCTTATCGGTGATTCTGCGATCGCGGCTTTGCGTTCATCCCCACCTTTAAATGGCCATGAAACCGGGGTCGCGTCAGCGCCCCCTCGCCGTTTTGAGCGGCTCATACCTGCGAGGTCGCATTAGCGGCCTCCAATGGTAGCTTTGAGGGGCTACGAAATAAAGCCTTCAGCTTTGCAGGGGGATACTTACTGAATTGTGAAATTACCTATTTGTTCATGTGGCAGGAAGTCTCGGGCTCATCGTCCCCGAGCGTATCGAGTTCGTTGGTGCGGTGGAGGAAGCCCTCCAGGGGCGCGCTCGCCACCACGACGTAGGGCGCCGCCAACAGCACCGCCTGCCGCACCTGATGATCCCACGGCCTCACGGACACCGGCAGCCCCTTGTCGCCATCGAAACCCGCATCGCTGAGGATGAATTCGCGCTGCTTGGCGAACTCCGGCGAGCGCGTGCGCAACCTCGCCTGCACCACCATCTTTACGGCGACCCACGCGGCCCAATCCGCGCTTTCCATGGGGCGGCCGCCCGATTTCTTGTCGAACCGGGAGTTGACCTGGGGCGCGCCGTTGTGCTCCCACGTCCAGTGCCATGCCACCGGTTCAAGATCGATGCTTCCCACCACCGGACGCGGCAGTACGGTATGGTAGGGCACCTGGCGGACGAAATCGAAGGCCTCGTCGGCGACGAAGACCACGTCGTAGTTGCCGCGAATGGCGCTCAGCAGCGCCGGATTGTTCTGCTCGCGGTCGCGCGGGTCGGTTCCCGCCTTGAAATGCTGGTCGGCGACAATCCTGGCGCCGAATTTTTGGGCCGAGCGGGTGAACGCCCTGACGGTCTCCGCGTCGGCGGGCAGCGGCCCCTCAAACACCATGATGTCGCGCCATTTGCGCGATACCAGATATTGCATCATGGCATCCATACGCATCGCAAGGCTCGGAATGACATGGACGAACTCGCGTGCGCACAGGTCGCGGCGCAGGCCATCATCTTCGGCCGACACGTTGAACAAAAGCACGTCGCGCCCTCTTACGGCGGCCGCAAGGGGCTTGAAAACCTCCGACGGCGCATCGATTAGGAAAAAGTGGATACCGCGTTCTTCCAGCGCCGTTGTGACGGCGGGCGCTACTTCGGCTGGCGACTTCACCGTGATGCGTTCAAGCCCAAATTGGGTGTTAAGCACCCGCGCCAGCGCGGCGGCTTCGTCGATGCCGATCTGCGCGCCCGTAAACGGGTGATCGCGGGTTTTCAGGATGAGGCGTTCGAAGCCGCGAATGGGCTCATAGCGCGGATCACCTTCGATCTCCACATAGCCGATAGAGATATGTTGCTGTGGCGGGGCTGAAGACGGCGGCGCTGTCTGTGCGAAGGTGGGCGTGACGAGACTGAGAAAGGCAATAGCGAACGTCACCTGAACAAAGGACGCCCGGAAGTATCGATTGAGGTACCGCGCGGGGGCCGCCATTGCCCAGGCGGTCAAACTGGCCATTGCGGACAGCTTGGGCAAGGGCGGATCGCCCAAAAGTTCGGCGGCAGACGCACCTGAAGAGACGACGATGAGCGCAAGCATGGATAAGCCTATTCAGTTTGGTTGCTGCGGTACATAATCATCGGTCGCATTCGATCGCAATATTAGCTTTCCTTCTCGGGAATATTTCCAGTGTTTGATCGGGAACTTTTGCCAAGCTGCCTTAGATAAATACGATGAGTCACAACTGGAGCCATCCGCCAAGCATCAGAGACATCGCCACGCCCCGGACCGAGCAGCTCCATCCGGACTGGCGTGCTACGCACACGTTGCGGCGGCGGAAACGTAAGGTGTCAGACTACTTCAGATGAGCTGGGATTTGTCGCTAATATAAGCATATGTGTTCAATGGCCATAAAGGCCGTAGCCCCGCATTGAATCACGGTCCGACCGGAGCCTACCGGCCCGGCCAGAGGACGGGGATAGCCGGCACTATGATAAACTTAAGCAAAATGGGGGACCATATTGCGTATGAAGCACTGCCCTTCCCCGAATTTCGCATGCAACGTTCGAGCATTATCGCGGACAAGGGTTGGAGTGTCGCCTTGAGCAGGGCAGTCATCGGCGGGTTGATTTTGCTCCTGACCGCGATGCTTGCGAGGGCGGAGCCGCTCACAATCAAGATCGGATATGTGGGCCGCGCCGAGAAAAAGGCAACCATCTCGCTGGCAGACTCTCCTCCTGGTAATGATGGCGTTGCAGGTGCGCGCTTGGCGCTCGAAGATAACAACACGACAGGTAAATTTCTGAACCAGCAATTCCTGCTTGAGGAGGAGCGCGTCAAGGAGGGAGCAGATCCGACCGACATCGTTCTACAGTTGGCCGATCGCGGCATCTCGTTTTTCATTATCGATCTTCCAGCCGAGATGCTGCTCAAGGCCTCTGACGTTGGACGCGGGCGCGGTCTCGTGTTCTTCAATGCGGGTGCGATCGATGACCGGTTACGCGAGGAAGATTGCCGCGCTGACGTGATCCATACCGCGCCGACGCGTACCATGTTGGCCGACGGTCTCGCGCAATATCTGGTGGTCAAACGGTGGCTGCGATGGCTGCTGGTGGTCGGCTCGCACGAGGCCGACAAGCTTTTTGCCGATGCGCTGCGCCGTGCCGCCGGGCGGTTCGGGGCCAAGATCGTGGAGCAGCGCGTGTTCGAAGACACCGGAGGCGCGCGTCGCACCGACAGCGGCCTCGTGCAAATACAGCGCCAGATCCCGTTGTTCACGCAAGGAGCTGCCGCCTATGACGTGCTGGTGGCGGCCGACGAAAGTGAGGTATTCGCCTCCTACCTGCCGTATCGAACGCGCGATCCACGTCCGGTTGCCGGATCGGCCGGGCTTATCCCGAAGAGTTGGGACGCTGCTCACGACCAGTGGGGCGCGATCCAGCTGCAGAATCGTTTCATGCAGCTGTTCTCGCGACGAATGACCTCGCTCGACATGCAGGCCTGGTCAGCCGCCAGAATGATCGGCGAGGCCGCCGCACGGGTCGGGTCGAGTGATCCGCAGACCATACTTGCCTATATGAAGGGACCCGATTTTGCGCTTGCCGCGTTCAAGGGACAAAAACTCACGCTGCGCGACTGGAACCTGCAGCTGCGGCAACCTATTCTTCTCGTTGACGGTCGCACCATCGTCTCGGTGTCGCCTCAGGACGGGTTTTTACATCAGTTTTCGGAACTCGATACTCTGGGCATTGACCGCCTTGAAACGAAATGCCGGCTCAAATAAACACATCTCTGGCGTCAGCCCGCGCTGAAGAAAAACCCGCCTTCGATGTCTACGTTCGGCGGATTCCGATCCCACTTCTCGCACTCGACCGCCGCCGAATCGAAGATAGCCCAAATCGGGCCGCCACCGCTTTGGCCGTCGTCGATCCCGACCATCGCGGCGTTGGTCCAGTTGTTGGGATCAAAGCGTACATTCTTAGCATTGAGATGGCTGCCATGGATATAGGTATCGACGGTTTTGTAATTGTTGGCGGTTGTATTGACGACCGGTCTCGTCGTAGAAGCGCACGTTCACCGTGATGATGTCCTGCCAGTCCGCGACTCGTAAGCCGTGGCGCAGGCTTTGCTGAAGTCCGAACTGGCCCCGGCATCCAGCGGAGATTCACATAGCCGTATTGGCGCCCGATCTGACCGGGCTTTGTCAGGCCCGAGCCGGTCTCGCTCGTAAAGTTGAATAGTTGTCCCTGTCGGAAACTCAAACTCGAACATATTGATGGTGTAGCCCGCCCAAGATCGGCGACGAACGCACGGGCCCTGTGCGGCACATAGGGGGTGCACCCCATTCCTGTGAGCGCCAGCCCCCGAGCCTAACCGCCGCGTAACTTCGCCACGCGCGCCAGTTTTTCATGGATCGAACGGGAAGCGTTCGGCATCCGATCCGACTTCCCACGCTCCGGCGCCTTGGGTGGCGGCGATACAGACGCCGGGAGTGAGGCCGATTTGCCGGCAGCGGCCTTGGGACGGCCTCCCTGCTTCGGACTTGCTTTTCGCGAGCGAACCGGTTGGCTTTCTGGGATGGGCTCGGGCGGCGCGAGCCGTGCTTGTCGGTCGGCACGGCTCATCACGTCCTCTGTTTCCGCGCGCTTGCGCCAGACCGTCGAAGATAGCGTGGCGACGCTCAACGGCTTTCCGCCTCTTCCGTTCACCCCGGGCGGCGGTCAAAGCCCTGATCATGTCTCGCCAGCCCATGCCGCGGCGCTCGGCGGCGTCGAACCAGTGCATATATCGGGCGAGCAGCTGCGAAAACTTCTTGTGTCCTCCGTCAGGAAGGTGGAAGTCCTCAGCCATCGCCTTCAGGCCGGATTCAAGGTCTTTGTTGTCGACCATCCTCACTTCCTCATCACCGACAAAAGATAGGAGGCAGTCTCCCCTTCTGTAAATTAAATTACTGCGAAACTCTGCATTTCGATGCAGAAATAAGCAGAGCATTGCAGAACTCACACCTGTGCATCGATGCGAGTGAACCTGGCGACGTGGTCAGACGTGCATGGCGTTTCCGTTAGCAACGCTCGTGACTCAGCTAGAGTGCGGTAGCCGTTCGAGACCAGAAACCGACTTCACCGTAACAGCGC
>JASHYD010000607.1 GCA_030043175.1 Xanthobacteraceae bacterium
GGGAAATAGTCATGCCGGGCAGGACTTCAAGAATCAGAAAGTAGGTGTTGAGCTGGGTGAAATATTGCGTGACTTGGCGTTGACCGAAGGCGTCGTTGAGCGTGTCGTCGATTGCCTGAGCGGAAATCCCGAACCGCGAGGCTTGGTCGCGATTGATGGTGACCTTGAGCTGCGGGGCGCCCGACAGCATATCGGTCCCGACGTCCACGATTTGCGGCACAGTCCTCAGCTTGGCCAGCAGCTTCGCCGACCATTCGGTGAGTTCTTGGATGTTCGGATCCTGCAATGTGTATTGGAACGCCGCCCGAGCAGGGCGACCGCCGACGGTGATGTCCTGCGCGGGCTGAAGATAGGTCGTCACACCGATGACTTGGGCAAGTTGTGGACGCAGCCGGTCGATGACTTGCGAGGCATCGAGATCGCGCTCGTCGCGCGGCTTGAGGACGATGCTAAAACGTTCGAGATTACCGGTGGACCCGAAGCTGGGGCCGTAGCTCGTGACTAAACTTTCCACCGCTGGATCGCCGAGGATGATCCGATCGACTTCGGCTTCCAGGCTAACCATTTTCTGGGGTGAAGCGTCCGGCGACGCCTCCGCTATACCGTTGAGGAGGTCAATGTCCTGGATCGGGAAAAATCCCTTCGGCGTGTAGTACACCATGGTGCCTGTCAGGGCCATGGTGGCGAAAAAGACCGCGAGCGTGATCGCCTGATGCCGCAGCACCACATCGAGGGTCGATCGATAGAACGACAGCATCGCATCGAACCCGGCCTCGATGAAACGGTAAATGGGGCCGTGATGATGCGATTCGGGTTGCATGAAACGCGAGCAAAGCATCGGGGCAAGGGTCAGTGAGACCAGGGCCGAGACTGCGATCGAGGCGGTGACGGTCATGGCAAATTCGCGAAACAGCCGTCCGATGATGCCGCCCATCAATAGCAGCGGAATGAACACGGCGATCAGCGAGAAGCTGATCGACAGCACGGTAAAGCCGATTTCGCGCGCGCCGTTGAGCGCCGCCTCGAACGGGGCTTCGCCATCCTCGATATGGCGGTGGATGTTCTCCACAACCACGATGGCATCATCGACGACAAACCCCACCGCAATGGTCAGCGCCATTAGGGAAAGATTATCGAGACTGAAACCAAGCAGATACATCGCTGCAGCTGAACCGAGCAACGCCAGCGGCACCGTCAGGCCGGGAATGACCGTTGCCCAGACGTTGCGCAGGAACAGCAATATCACCAGCACCACCAGCACGACCGTCAATCCTAAGGTGAACTCAACGTCCCTCATCGAGGCGCGAATCGTGCGGGTGCGGTCCTGCTGCACCTCCACCTTCATGGCCGGCGGAATGTTCCGGATCAGCCGCGGCAGCAATTCCCTGATCTGATCGACAGTATCGATGACGTTGGCGCCGGGTTGCTTGAACACGATCAGCAAAACGCCACGTTTGCCGTTTTGGAATGAGCCGATGGTGTTGTCCGTCGGGCCGGCGACCGACTGGCCGACGTCGCGAATCCTGATCGGGCCGCCGTTGCGATAGGCGAGGACAATGTCGTTGAACGGCTCGGCATCGATGATCTGATCGTTTGCCGCGATCGTAAAAGTGGTCTCGGGGGTATTGACCAAGCCCTTCGCAGCGATTGTCGTCGCGTTGACGAGGATCGGACGCACATCTTCCAGCGTCAACCCGGTCGAAGCGAGCCTGGCGGGATCGACCTGAACGCGAATTGCCGGTTTCTGCTCGCCCCAGATCGTGACCAGGGCGACACCGTGCACCTGGGAGATCTGCTGAGCGAGGAAATTGTCGGCGTAGTCGTCCACCGTAGTGAGCGGCAGGGTGTCGGACTGAGCGGAAAGAATCATGATCGGAGAATCGGCAGGGTTGACTTTCCGATAAGTCGGCGGAGCTGTTAATTGCTGTGGCAGTGTCCTGCTCGCTGCCGTGATCGCTCCCTGGACATCCTGGGCGGCGCCGTCGATGTTGCGATTGAGTTCGAATTGTATGGTAATCGATGTGGAATTGATCGCGCTCGCTGAGGTCAATTGCGTGACGCCGGGAATCTGCCCGAACTGCCGTTCTAGCGGCGCCGCCACCGACGCGGCCATGACCTCCGCGCTGGCACCCAGAAGCGTCACGCTCACCTGGATGGTCGGAAAATCCACCTGCGGCAGAGGCGCGACCGGCAAAAAGGGAATTGCCACTAGCCCGACGAAGCCGATAGCCGTCATCAGGAGCGATGTTGCGATCGGGCGCTGAATAAACGGCTCGGAGATGTTCATCGTAGCTCGCTAGGCAAAGTGCGGATGCCGCTGATCAAGGAGGTTGCGCGTCTCCTAAACTTTAGCTTACGGAGTTTTGGAGAAAATAAAAAATAGAAATGCCGACACCCGACGCGACATCCAGTGGATCGTAACACAGCTTTTTCGCGACGTACAGTGCAGCCGTTTCATTGTAGCCAAACGCCGTCAAGCGAGATGCCAGCTCGCGGAGCACGCCTTGAGCATTTTTCAGCGTCGAGAGCTCGTCGGCGGGCAGGCCGAGATCTTCAAAAAGTGCCCTGAGGAACAACCGGTGCCGTCTGGAATTTGACGCAACCGTGTCCTGACATTGGCGAATTCCGTCAAGCGCGTGAACACCTCGCCCCTCAAATCGTAGAACTTGCGCAGCGGTCGACCGACGAACTCCAAGACCACCCAACCCAATCCGGCACCCAAGAAAGGCCCGATCACCAAGCCGGCGAACTGCAGCTCCGCCCGACGACGTGATCCAATAAGATAAACCGTGCTTCACCGCCGTTCGTCTCTTATGGGCCCACATCTGCTGGCTTGCGCGCGCACCAAAGTCGTCGGCTATCTGAGGTACTACAGACGTGCCGGTCGAACGGCCGCCATAGCCGTTGTTGACCCTGAGCAACCGAGGTTGGGCAAGTGCCTAAATCCTAATCGAAGAGCCAACCTCGCTCTGGTGGCTGCGCCAGGAGCGCCGTCAACGAAGACGCTTGGTAGACGGCGTCCGACCAATCCTGAGCGGTGATGTCGAGCAGGACCAAAGGGCTTTGGAGCTGCCGAAAGTCGTAAGCGTGCATTTCACGGCTTTCATCACTGCCAATTACGAGTGCGCCAGGGAAGCGCCTCTGGATGTCCGCGGCTTCGTCGACCGAAATGACATCGTCTATGGGACCAGTTGTGCGTAGGAATTGGCAGGGGGAAGGAGCCCACTCATGCTGCCTCGCGTGAGCAGGAAACGGCAGGAGTCATGGGGAAGGCGCACACCGAATCGGCGCTCAATCTCTGCTATTTGACTTTCGCTTGCGGCCATGCTGAGGTAACTAGTGGGCATAGCGTACCGGCCGCCGCGAGCGATCGGTCAGAGCAGAACAAGCCGTGCACTCTGCACCGACTGTAGATCTTGTAACCTGTCTTGCGGGATATACCGAACTGCAGGCGGCTGATTATGTGACCTGGCCCCGTAATCCCAAGTGGCAACGCCAGGCCTAGCCCAGGCCCAGCCCAGCAATCCCAGGCGGTGCCGGCGGTAACGGCGGCCTCCCTACGGCAGCGGCGGTAACGGCGGCCTAGCCCTGGCCTAGCCCCGTAATGCCAGGTGACAACGGCGATGAGATCCGCAGGGCGAGGTTGAAACCGTGAGATCGGGAGCATTTTTAGCCTCGCCCATAACGGGAACCAGCACCCGACGCTCGCTAGCCTCGCCCGCGCCGCACCGAGGCCAGGTTCGGGGCGCCGACCATGGTCTCATTGGTCTGCGCCGATGCTTTAACCGGCTTGTTTCCCGACATTTGCTCCAGGCGTCCTGCCCCTCCGGACCTTGAGTGATGGCGCTGGTGGCTTCTTGGGCCATCCCTCGAAATCAGTGAAATTCCTGGTGCGAGCCGAGCGGCTCCGCCGTTGAATCAAGGCGTGCCAGACCTGGATCAAAAGCGGATGATTCTTGCGCGATTCGATCGTGGAGATGACGACGAAGTACGGACTTCTGCCGTAGACCCCGGCATCTTTCTCGCCGACCTCTCTTGCCTGTTCCAGGGGCGAGGCCAGCGGTTCGACGTGGATCGGCACCGGAGCGAGCCGGCGATTTGTAATGATGGCGCGGGCCGGCCGAATGATGATTTCAACCCATTGCTGGCGGTCAAAACAAGTAACAAATGACCGCACCTGTGCAACGTTAAGCACGGGATTCTCGAATCTGCAGCGCTGTCATTCAAGATGGCAACCGAGGGGGTTGCCGAGAATGAGCCCCACGCGCACTTTCTCGCCATCGACACCGAGATGACGTTCACGGTAGCGGGCCTGCTTTTCGGAATTGGTAAAGGCCATGGCTCCGGCTGCGGTTATACAATAACCTCTACACAGTCCGGAAACAATTAGAGCTTGCCGTCAGATTGGCGGGCGCAGGAACAATCCGGGGACGTGTCAGGTCGATCTCGACGACTCGTTGCTTGCTCGGCCTCGGTTAGGGCGGCTGTGAACAGTGCCGTCCCTGGCCTGATCATCATCGCCCTGGGCGAGCCGATCGCTCGCGAGGTGTGCCAATGCAACCGACTGAAGGAATGAGCGACGGAGATTCGTCGCGCTGGCCGTCGCCGCCGTTGATGACGAATTCCGCGGCATCGTCGTGCGCAACTGGCCTCGCCTGCTATCGAAGCTTCCGCCCGAGGAAGATTGACGAGAGCGCGTATGCCTTCAGAACTGTTGCCGAACACGCATATAGGTGGGAGCGCTATAGCGCATAAATCGTACTCATGGTATCGTGAGCGACCATAATGACAGCGTCAATCTCCAAGGGTGATTGAATGATGCCGATCGTCGCAACAGTTCCGGCGCCTTGTCATCTATCGTCAGGACATGCGCCAAAGCCCGCGCAACGCATTGTCTCCTGGCGCGGCCTCGCGATGCTGTTCGCAATCCTCGTGACAGCCTCGCCGGTCCAAGCTCAACTTGCGGCAGACGATTGCAATGGCCTGGATTTCGATGTCGGTAAGCCGGTGGTTGTTGCCAAGGTCGTCTCCAGTGCGTCAGAAATTCATTTCGTCAAAAGTGCCTCGGAGAAAGCATCCTGTCCGGCCGAAACTGACACATGTCGCAGCGAAGCCTACCTTGTGCCAGGCGACCTCGTGCTGGCTAACAGCCTGCGCGCGCCTCGTACATGCATCACCTACCAGTCGCCCCAGGACACGAAACAAATATGGATCAACGGTTGGTTCCCCTCGGCAAGTCTCGCGGCAGTCGCGCCGCTGCCCGCGCCTCGCACCGCGGACTGGATGGGCACTTGGTCGCACCCCGGCGGCGAAATCAGGATAGAAGCGGGCGACAGGGGCAAACTGGCCATCCTCGGCTTCCAGGCCTATCCGGGTACTCGAAACGAGCACACCGGCGCAATGCAGGCCCAGGCGGCGCCCTCGGGCGCGATCCTCGCCTTCGCGGATGATGGCTCCAAGCCATTTGGCAAGGACGAAGACGATTGTCAGGTGCGCATGCAACGCGTCGACGCACTCCTGATCGTGGAAGACAACGGCTC
>JASHYD010000608.1 GCA_030043175.1 Xanthobacteraceae bacterium
TTCGATCTCGCCGAGCGCCTGCAGACGCCGATCTTCGTGCTCATGGATCTCGAGATCGGCATGAACCAGCATCTCACGGCGCCGCTGAGGTGGGACGAGCATCGCAAATACGACCGCGGCAAGATCATGACCGCGAGCGATCTCGACGCCGGCAAGGATTTCGGCCGATATCTCGATGTCGATGGCGATGGCATTCCGTTCCGCACCCTGCCCGGCGCCCATCCCACCAAGGGCTCCTACTTCACGCGGGGCACCTCGCGTGACCGCTATGCCCGCTACACCGAGGATGGCGACGCCTACGCTGACAACATGCAGCGGCTCTTACGCAAGTTCGAAACCGCCAAAAACCTCGTTCCACGCCCGATCCGCCGCAACGCCGACAAGCCCACCAAATGCGGCGTCATCTATTATGGCTCAACAGCACCAGCCATGGATGAGGCCATTGTGATGCTGCAGGAGCGTGGCAACCGCCTCGACATGCTGCGCATCCGCGCCTTTCCGTTCCATCACGACGTGCCGGATTTCATCGCCGAGCATGATTTCGTGTTCCTGGTCGAGCAGAACCGCGACGCCCAGCTGCGCTCGGTGGTCGTGAACGAGTGCGGCGTCGATCCGGTTCGGATCATGCCCATTCTTCACTACGATGGCACGCCGATCACGGCACGATTCATCGCCCGGGCGATCGGAGAGAATCTGGATGCGCTAAAGGTAGCGCCGCTACGCGCGGTAAGTTGAGACGCAGCCCTCGCTAGGCACCGCAAAGACATCTTCAAAAATTAAGATTTTTCGGCGATAACCTTGGCCAATAAGCTTTCAGGTATTGCGCATCGGACCACGGCGTAAAGCCCGCCTTCACGCCGGTGCTCCACCTTAAACGTCGGCGAGGCCCTCCGGGTTGCCTACGGAATAGCCCCCACCGGATCCATCATGCGCTGGATGATGGATGGCTGGCTCACGGAGGTGACCTCAAGGGCCGCGGCGAAGCGGTCGTCGAACGAGCTATCCACCTCCGCAAACTCGTCGAAAATCTTCATCGAGCCAACCTTTTCGGTCCGACTGCGAAAGCTCCAGCCGAACTCATTCATCCCGCCAGTGGATGCAAGCAGAGTATCGTCCGTGGGCTTATTGTTGGCGAGCTCGAGCTGCCGGCGTTGTTCAGCAGGGTTCTTTGTCTGTGCCCCTTTCGTCTGAGCTTCTGCACTATTGCGCAACAGCGTCTCGATGTGGCGGGAATGGTTTTCGCGCATCGCCGGGAACCAGCATTTGGTGCCCCTGTGATTGGGCGCATGCGTGGTCCAGGCGGCCCAGGAACCCGGATATTCCTGGCGAACCGCTTCCGGCGAAGACAGGCATTGCGAAGACGCGTTCACGTCTCCCAGGGATGCCGCCAGATATACGGCGGCAGGACACGGCAGAAGGAGAAGAAGTACGGTACTGCGCGACAACGCCATGCGAGCACCCCCGTTTTGGTCATAACGTCTTAACCATAACAGCCGCTGCACAGGTCAGGGCGATTATTGTCGAATCTTCCCCGACGAAACGGCATCGTCAGGGCTGCGACACGTCCCCAATTGGGCTTCTTACCTTTTGCTGGAGAGACAGCACTCGGAGTTTTCCTTAAAAATCAGTCCAACTTCGCCTATTCGATGACATTTTTAAGTCTTTTTGCGGCTCACAACCGACTTACGTGGCCCTTACTGCGTTTCCACGACCCCGAATCAGCGGAATCGATTCGTCGTCCCGGACGCACCCCAGTTCACCACATGAAGGGCGCAGTGTGTGATCGCCGCCTCTGCGCCGATCCGCGGAACCACCAGCCGTCGTGAAAAAGCCATAACGAGTGGATTCGTCCGCCAAATGAATGATGTAGCGGCTTGTCTTGGCCGCCCCGCTCTAGACAATCCGGTGCGGCCTAAAGCTGGCCTAAAGCCAGCTAACCATTACATCACGGTGACTGCCATCACGGTCGAACCGGGACGAAATCGACCGCGAGCTGCTGGCCCGATTCGAGCTGTGCCCGAGTCATCTTGCTGGCGACGGCATCGCGCAGTCGCACGATGTTGTCGCGGACCGGACGCGGCGCATGCGCGGCCGCGAGGTTGAGCCATTTGTAGGCAAGAATCACGTTCGGGATGACGCCGAAGCCCTTGTCGTACATGAGCCCGAGCAGGTACTGGCCGGTAGCATCGCCCTGCGCGGCCGCCTGCCCGTACCAGTCGACCGCCACGTCATAGGACTGCGGAACGCCGCGACCATTGGCGTACATGAAGCCCAGGATTGCCTGGGCGTGGGCATCGCCGCGTTGGGCCAACGCTATCGTGCGCCGCACGTAGGCGGCCTCGCTGTGGTCGGCAATGCCGGGCTTTGCGAAATCGGCTGCGTGGGCCACCGGGATTGTGCCGAGCAAAAAAATGAATCCGGCGGACACGAGAGGTGCGATCTTCGGCATGATGTCTCTCCGGCGTTTCCCCTAAAACGAGCCCCCCACCTCCACCGAGTGCGGGGGAGGTCGCGAGAGGCTAGAAGAGCAGCGTGGCTTGAAGAATCCAGGCGATCCAGATGGCCGGCGCCAGGAACAGGCCAAACGGCAGTCGCGTGGTCCGCCGCACGTTACGGCGCAAATAAAGGTGCAGGATCATGTAGGCTCCAAGCGCCGCCAGCGCCGCGATCTCGATCGCGATCGGAATGGTCGGCCAGTCGAGCCAGACGCCAGCGACCCCCGCGAGCTTGACGTCGCCCAGCCCGATGCCTTCGCGGCCACGCCAGCGTCGGTAGGCGGCGCGCACGCCGAGGAATGCCAATGCCGGTACGGCGCCGCGCAATACTGCCCACGCGAGCGCCTGCGCCCAGATGTCGGCGTCCTCGACCGCTGCGTAAGCGAGACCGAGCGCGAGCGCTGCGGCAGTTAATTCGTCGGGAATGATAAAGCGGCGCGCATCGATTGCCGCGATCGCAACCATCAGCACCGCGAGACCCGCGCCCCAGGCGCCGCGCGAATCTGGCACCAGGACGATGCTTGCGACGATGCCGACAGACAAAGCGGCACCTGCGAGCAGGAAGTGGACGGCCCGCATGGCCGATGCGATTCGCAAGACTGAGGTAGACCAGCGTGCCAGCAGTGGCGGCGACAACATCATCCAGGCGCTCATCGACAAAACGGGCTCGATGCTGCCGCCAATTTAAAGCGGATTTGGGTCATGACGAACCACTTTACGGATTTGTCGTGCCGCGTTCCTGGGCGCCCGGTTACTTTCTGCCCGTCTCCGCCAAGCGCGGGATTGGGTGAGGTCGCTGGCGACACGGTTTAGCGGCTCTTTGGCGCGGGCGGAACATCTGGCGGAGTCGCTGCGATGGTGCCGCGCAGCTTGGTGCGCAGTTCTTCCGCCACGAAGCTCGCGTCAACACTGTCGCGAATGATCTGCGGGCGCATGAAAATGATCAGTTCGGTGCGGGCGTTTGTTTTGTCCTGGTGCGAGAAGGCATCGCCCAGATTTTGAATCTGATCAAGCAGCGGAATACCGCCACGAGTGAGATTCTGATTGTCCTGAATCAGGCCCGCCATCATCACGGTCTGGCCGGTCGCAACCCCGATTGAGCTCTTGACTTTGCGCTGCGTGAAGATCGGATTGCCGCCAACCCCAGTCGTACTCTGAACCTGGCTGATCTCCTGCTCGATATCCAGCCGCACGTTGCCGTTGGCGTTGACGTGGGGCGCCACACGCAGGATGATGCCGACGCTGCGGTAGTCGATGGAGTTGACGACGGAGCCGTTGCCGGCCAGCAGGGTCGCCGAGCCGGTCGTGATAGGCACATCGCTGCCGACCATCAGGGTCGCAATCTCGTTGTCAACGACGACCACAGACGGATTCTGCAGCACCTTGGTGGTGGTCACCGTGTGCAGGGCATCGAGCACCACGTTCGGCATGCTTTGGTTGCCGAGGAGGAAATTGAAGCCCGGAAACGCCTGGCCGAGCACGGGGGAAAGCAATCCGGTGACGCTGTTGGTTGCCTGCGCGCCCGGCGGCGACGTCGGTATGTTGGATGTACTGCCCACCACACCGTGATACTTGCTATTGAGAAAGAACTGCACGCCATAGGAGAGTTCGTCATTGAGATCCACCTCCGCGACGGTGGCCTCGATGGCGACCTGGAGCTTCGGACGATCGATCTGCGCCAGAGTCCGCGCGATGATCTGGTAGTTCTCAGCGCTCGCATAGATCAGCAGGGAATTGCCGGCCACATCGGCCGTAATCCGCACGCCTTCGAGCACGGGCTGACCGCCGCCGCCCCCGCCGGCGTTGCGGCCCTCAAGACCGCTTGTATCCCCCTGAGCCTGCCGGCCAAGTGTGCTGCCACCGGCCCCGCCGGCAGCCCCTGTCCTTGCGCTTCCGCCAAAGCCTCCACCGCCTCCACCAAGGCCGCCGGCACCGGCCCCGCCGCCAGCGCCGCCTGTTTGGCCGAACGAACCGCCAAAACTGACATTGGCGCTCGCCGAGGGCCCAGTGGCCGCCAGTCGGTCAGTCGAGCCGGAGGTGATACCCAAGCCGCTCCGCGGAGCGACCTGGTTGGCCGGAGTGTCGAAGGAGCCGCCGCCGCCGATAAAAATATCGTTCAGCACGCGGGCAAGCTGGCGCGCCTCGCCGTATTTGACCTGGTACACGTGCACGCCGTTGCGCGCCGTATCTGCGGCATCAAGGCGGTGGATCCAGGTCTCCGCCGTCTTCAGCAGGTTGGGTTTTCGGGTGACGACCAGAATGGCGTTCAGGCGGGAGACCGGCTGGAATTTGACGATGTTCTGACTGAGACCCCCGTCGCCGGAATCCATAATCTTTTCGAGTTCCGTGATGATCGGCTCGGGAGAGCTGAAACGCACCGGATAGATGCCGACCGATTGCCCGCGCATCCAGTCCACGTCGAACCCGAGCACGGTGTCGATGGCGGTCTTGCGCTCAGCCCCGCTGCCCTGAATGAGCAGCAGGTTGCGCGTGGTATCGGCCCGCACCGTCCCGGGTTTGGTGGCGAAACTGTCGAGCAACTTGATCAACGTGCCAGCCGAAACATAACGCAGCGGAACCACCGAGACCCCATAGCCCGGCTCGGCGTGTGCCTCGGTCCCATCAAGATTGCCGGCACCAACGGCGTCGCCAAGCGGAATCAGCCGATAGCCCTGGACATCTTTCACCAACACGACGCCGCTCAGGCGCAGCGCATTCTCCAGAACAAACAGCAGATCGGACCTCGGTACCGGCCGACCGGATGACAGACTGATCATGCCCTGGACACGCGGATCGATCGTGTATCCGGTCTGCAGAATGTCGCCGAGGACGACCTTGGCGACCGATGCAATCGGCGTGTTCTCGAAATTAAGCTCGTATCCTTCACCGCCTGGGGTCGATCGCGGCTCGGCGCCTTCAACGGCCGGAATCGTCACGCCGGGGTAAACCTGCGCTTGGGCGCCGGCGCCGCCGCTATTTGGGCCTCCGGCAGTTCCCTGTCGTGGATAGCGCGGCAGCAGATCAATGGACCGCACATGATCCATGATATCGGGCCCAGTGGTGATGACCCGGCCGTCTGGCTGCAACTGGCTGCAGGCCGCGAGAAGGGCCAAACCCAGAGCAAAAAAAGCAGCACGCGATGCGCGACTCACGGATCGGGGATCACGCGCGAAGTTGCCCGATTTACTCAAGTGACGACGCGCCCCCCTCGCACCAAACCCGCGACACCGCTGGCCAAAACGGGCCGCGAAGCATCATCGGAACAGCAGTGATTACTCGTAAGACCCCCGCGACAACCTAACCCCACCTTCATTTTAACGCAATGTTAAATCCCGTACCTAGCTCCAAAGTCGTTTTTGACAGCAACCAACAATGGCGATCAGTGCATTATGCTGTCGCCTTCCATAAACGGCGTCGCGGAAACAGCAGGTAGCGTTCAGAAAGCGGCGTATTCGAGGCTATCCCATGGTCAATGTCGTTTACATGACATTTGATCAGTCGCTGTGTCCGGCCCGCAACATTCTGCGTGTCATCACCCTCGAACAAAGCAGCCCACAAGCCTCTTATGTCGGTTTTGGCGGCACAGCGTGCGCGTCTCGGTTGGTTGACCGTGCCGGTTTGGAAAGCAGCGGATGCCCGGGCTTGGTTGCGGGCTAGCCAGCAGCGGGGAGCCACAGCCGCCTGCTTTCCAAAGGAAGCCGATCTCTACTCTGCCCTGATATTCGCCGCCTTGATGATCGGCCACCACTTCTCGGCCTCGGCCTTGTGAAAGGCGGCAAGCACCTCGGGCGTCTGTTGCTGGCGCGGCAGGATCTGCTGGCCGATGTCGGTCAGCCGGCGCCGCACTGTGGCGTCGGCAAGCGCACCCACCACGGCGGCATTGAGCTTGGAGATGATTTCATCAGACGTACCCTTGGGGGCCCAAAGCCCGTGCCAGAAGGTCAGGTAGAGCCCCGGCACGCCGAATTCGTCCACGGTCGGTACATCGGGCGTGGCAAACCAGCGCGTCGGCGCCATCACCGCATAAGTCTTGACCTGGTGGCTCCGCACGGCCGGCAGGGCCGTCGTGCCCTCGGAGAATAGGAGATCGACCTGACCGCCGACCAGATCCTGCATGGCCGGGCCACCGCCTCGATACGGCACAAAGTGGAAGCGGGTGCCGGTCACTTTCTGGAAATAGACGCTGCTGACGTGGGCCGCGCTGCCGACCCCCACGGTTGCGGCCGACGCCTGGTCGGGGTTCGCCTTGAGCCAGGCGATCATTTCCGTGAGATCGTTCGCCGGAAAACTCATCCTTGCGATGATCACGACCGGGCTCTCGGTCAGCAGCGAGACCGGCGAGAAATCTTTCAAGACGTCGTACTGAACAGGATAGACCGCGCTCGCGCCGACGTGGCTCAGCCAGTTGCCGATGCTGAGCGTATAGCCGTCCGGCGCCGCGCGGGCGGCGCGGGCGACGCCGATGCTTCCGCCGGCGCCAGTTACGTTCTCAATCACGATCGGCTGGCCGAGTTCACCCGTCATGTGGTCGGCCAGGATGCGGGCGATTGGGTCGGCGACACCGCCTGGCGGTACCGGCACGATGATGGTGATCGGGCGGGACGGATAGACTTGAGCGAAGGCGGGTTTCGCGATAGCGCCGACACCGCAGGTCGCGACAAGCGCGAACAGGATAGCTCGCAGTTTGGTCATGTGGTCACCCGCGCCCTAACCCATAAAATATCAATCTCGCGAGGCTGTCAGAGATGCGGGTGAAATGACATGCCGCGGTTCGTCGCGGTCGGACGCGCGTTATCGAGCGCCGTTTCGCACCTTGTCCACAATGGCAATCGCGTGCCGCAGGACGGCGTCGATGTCGAGATTGGACGTATCTAGGATGTGGGCATCCGTCGCCGGCTTGAGCGGCGCAATTGCGCGCTTGGAATCGCGTTCGTCGCGGCGCTGGATATCGGCAAGGATCGCGGCCTCGCTCGCAATCTGGCCGAGGCGGTTCATCTCGATGGCGCGACGCTTAGCCCGCACCTCGGGCGAAGCGGTCACAAAAATCTTGGCGTGCGCAAACGGGCAAATGATGGTGCCGATGTCGCGGCCGTCCAGGACGGCACCGGGCGGGGCGGCAGCAAAATCTTGCTGCAATCGCAAGAGAGCCGCCCGTACCTCCGGTATCGCCGAGACAACGGAGGCGGCCTCGCCGGCCGCGTGGCTCTTGAGCGCGGTTTCGTCGAATCGGGTCAGGTCGAGCGTTTGGGCGGCGGCGACCGCGCGCGCGACGTCATCGAGGGAGCGCCCGGAGTCAAGCACCGCCTGCGCCACCGCCCGGTAGAGCAACCCGGTATCAAG
>JASHYD010000609.1 GCA_030043175.1 Xanthobacteraceae bacterium
TCAAGACCGCTCATCAGAAAGCCGCGCGAGATGCCGATGCGAACGTCGCGGAGGGACTTTGCGGCGATCGGTTGAGAGTTCGGGATGAGTACGTCGTCGAAAAGCACAAGGTCTTCCACCGATCGCGCGAGCGGGCCTACCTGGTCGAACTTATTCTTGGTAATCGGCATGATGCCAGCATCAGGATAGCGGCCGAAGGTGGGGCGAAATCCTGCCAGTCCACAATTTGTGGAGGGAACACGGATCGAGCCGAGTGTATCCTCGCCAATCGCGAGCGGCGCAATGCGTGCGGCGACCGCAGCACCCGAGCCGCCGCTGCTGCCACCGGGCACGCGAGCCGGATCATAAGGATTGCGCACAGGACCAAAGATCCCGTCGTTGCTCGTATAGCTAAAAGAGAGCTCGTGCAGGTTGGCCTTGCCCATTAGAATGGCGCCTTGGGCAAACAGCGGCTTCAGCACCGCGGCATCATCTTTCGGCCTAAAGTTGGCCAGGGCGCGCGTGCCATTCGATGTCGGCAGCGTCTTGGTGTTGACGCTGTCTTTGACCGGGATCGGCAGTCCATGCAGCATCCCCAATTTCGCTCCGGAAGCGCGCTGCCTGTCGGCGTTGCGCGCCGATTCCAGAACCATCTCTCGATCGAGAGTTCGAAAGGCGTTGAGGTTCGCCAACTGGTGTGCTCTGTCGAGCAGTGCGCGGGCATAGTCCTCCGCCTTGATGTCGCCGTTGCGGATCGCTGCCACCGCGGCAGTCGCACTGAGTTCAACGAGATTGCTATCCGCCGCGGCGGCCAGAGGTCCACGAAGCATACTGCCTACGACGATTCCTCCCATCGTCTGCGACGTCGTGATGAGAAACTCGCGGCGCTGAATTATTGTCCGACCAAACAAAACGCCCTCCCAATATCGATGCCCAGAGAACCAACTAACCCAGTTCCCGTCAACCCCAAAAAGGGCGGGTGACTTCCGCAAATGACGCGATGAATGACCGAAGGATCGACGCCAGCCATCGGCGGCCCATTGGGAGTCCGCGGCCTGCCGACGGAACAAGATCGGCGCTGCCATTAGATGAGCGCGAAATGGTTGTCCCTACCGCATCAGCGCACTTGCGGCGGTCGTTCCAAAGCAAAGTTCGATAGCTCGAACAGCATGCGACGCTTCGATATTCGGAATGGCGACAGCGATGCCGTCAGTCGAGCAGCAGCACCGGGGTTTACTGCCCAGTTCGAAGATTGCCTGCTAAAGAAGAGCGAAGGGAAGTGAGCAATGAGGTAGCGTCGCCCTAACAGGATAACCCCTGAGGACACCCGCAGCAAGACGGGGAAGCACAGGCCATCAAGCACCCACTACGGGCGAAGAGCTGGTAAGGCGATCGTTGACCTCCTGCAGCGGAGCGAACAAACGCGTTGAAAGCCCAGGCTCAGGTCGACGGACATTGTCGGCGCGACATGACATTCAGCCAAACGCTTCGGCTTTCAATTGTCGATGAGAGAGGATGGCCGCGTGCTGCAATCTCAGTGCGCGAGACATGACAGCTCGCGGTCCATCGGGATTTTTCGCCACCCCGGAAATAGACAAGCTCCACCGGGAGTGCCGTGTCGCTGAGATGTTGGGGTGGATGATATATATCGTTTGCTTCGGACATAATCTCACCGTGGAAGATGGGACGGTCAACTCAACGTCGGGCCGATGCAGGTGCGTCAAGCTCACTTCGTTATCTTTTCGCCATGTTATAGATCTGCACAGCAGGAGCGGGCGGCTCGGCCGATGTGGTTCCTTCGACGCATCGCTCAATGCATACCTTGGGATGGTGTTCCGGTTAGACCCCCGGGCCACCGGCTCGGAGCTGAAGTAGCTCGCCCAATCAGCGAACCTACGTTATTGTCGCTTCACTTTGTGACTCGGTTGCTGGTTCCAGCACATTTGCGGCTGCACACCTCAAGTGCCACTCCAGACCCAAGGGAGCGTAGTCAAGCTGAACTTCGCCGTCGACCGTACGCTTCACCATCGAGTCGACGACCATGTTGCCGAAGCCCCGACGCTCAGGCGGTCGCACGGGCGGTCCGTCGCGCTCGGTCCAGCTCATCGATAATGTTTCGCCGTCGAGTTGCCACCCCACGTCGACACGGCCTGTATGAGTCGAAAGGGCACCGTATTTGCCGGCGTTGGTCGCAAGCTCGTGGAGTGCAAGACCGATGGCCTGGGCGGCAGCCGCGTTCAGACGTAGCCTGGGGCCGCGGAAAGCAATTCGAGACCCGACAAGATCAGCAAATGGCGCGAGTTGAGCCCGCGCTAGGTCCGTCAAATCGACTCCCTTCCATTCGTTTCGGACCAATAGATCCTGATTTGCCGTAAGCGCTTGGATGCGCTCAGTGAAGCGTTTGACAAAGTCAGAATCACGCCCCGCCATCTGGTACGCGATCGCCTGGACAAGACTCAACAGATTTTTGACGCGATGCTTGGCCTCACGCATCAGGAAGTGGATCTGGTCCTCGGCACGTCTGCGCGCGGAGATGTCCTCAACGACAGCCACGAAATAATCGATTGAACCGTCACTCTTAGGTACCGAGCTGACGGTCCGGCGGGTCCAGACGATTGTCCCGTCCTTGCGCAGATCGCGCGTATCCACGCTGTAGCTGTCGACCTTTCGGTCGCGTAATTCCTCCAAATGAGCGAGATCGAGCGCGAGATCGTCCGGGTGGGTGATCTCGTGGAGCGACTTGGTGACGAGTTCGTCGGTCGGCCAGCCTAAAATACGGGACATCGCCCTGTTTGCTCTGAGCAACCTACCATCGGGGGTGATGTGTGCGATACCGACAGCAGCATTCTCGAACGTGGCCCGGGACCGCAACTCGCTCTCGGCAAGAGCATGCCTAATCTCGACCTGCTCGGTAATCAGCTCGCTGAATAATAGCGCCCCACCGATCCGGCCGTCGCTGGCGCGCCAAGGCTTCATCGACCAACGCACCCATACAGCGCGGCCATCCCGTCGCGGTACGAAGTCCTCTTCTCGAGCGAGTTCTTCGCCCGCCAGCACACGGCCATGCGCATCCCCCCAGCGCGGCGGCATATTTGGGGATACTTCCTGGAACGTACGGCCGATCACCTTGTCTGGAGACAAGACATCCGTGGAGAACAGCCATGCCAAATCGGAAAGGTGACGGCGAGAAACAGCCCAATAGCGCATCTCACCATCGAAAACGGCAATGGCGACCGGCATTTGTTCAATGAACTGCTGGGGGGTATGGGTGGCAAGGAGAGACTCCATGCGCTCGCACTCCCGTAAGCAGGCAGATGGCACGCGACGATGTGCCATTCAGCCTCGTGCGGTGATGAGTCTTCCTCCCTTCGTAGTCAACGGGGCCGAGGCCTACGTGTTCCCATTGAACGCCATCATCTCTTATTAACCGATACAGCCGTGGCATCTGCGGGGGCTGTCGCATGGTCAGCGTCGAGCGAGCTGAAGACCTGAGTCGCTGACCGCGCACGCCGCCACAACACGCGGGCCGGGTTCAAAATCGAACGGAATGGTGGCCGGTTTCAAATCGGAATCTTGGCCGACCTCTCCTGACGACATGGGCCAACCAAAAAAGGCTCCAGGTCATCGCCCAGCAATTTGTTGAAGCGGCAAAGCGCACGTGATCCTGCTCGCCTGGTCGAGGCTGAACTCCCTTGGCCCGCGAATGAGTCCAGGGGCGCGTCACGATCAAGGCTAGCGATCACGCCAGCGCTGCCGGGCAGCGTGAGCGCAGCGGGCGGCGGAATCGGTGAGCCTAACGTAAAGACTGGGTTGCCGAGCCGGTCAATTGGTTCGCATTGGCGAGCTTCGATGCCGAACAGCGTGTTATCCGTGGCTACGGCGATTTGGCCCACGAGCGAAAGGAGGTCGCCGGACCATCCCAATGGTTTTGCTGCGGTCCGCTCGCGATCGCATTGACGGCCGCGGCGTCGGCCCGGTGATCAACTTATCGTCCAAAACCACCTTACCTTGGTTCGCAATACCCCTCGATAGCTGGTGTGCCCCAAAAAGGCACGGATAACCAGTGAAGAAGAATCCGCCCCGACAATTGTCGATAGGTCTGGTAGCTGACGAGCGGTTTGGCTGGG
>JASHYD010000610.1 GCA_030043175.1 Xanthobacteraceae bacterium
CAAGCCATGGGAAGGCACACGGCGGACATGCCAAGGTTTGGAACCGGACCCGGGAAATCTGGCCGTCCGGGATTTTAGGGGGGCATCGAGAACCGTACGCCACGGTGAGACTGTGAACCCGCCCTGCAATCGAAAGAGCAGGACCGGAAACCCCTCACCTACAGCGGGGCGCGCTCGATCTTTATCCCAACCGTCGGCATCATACGAAGCCCGTACCGCGCCTCGATCCTACCCGACCGAAGATGACCAGCGTCAGTGCAACCCGCTAGTTGGCGTCCCGCAGACTGATCTCCGCGAGTTGGATATCTTGCACGATGAGAGCTACAACGGCTGCCGACCCGGGGTGTCATGCGGGCAGCTTTTCACAGCGCAGGCTGCCGGTGACCTGTCAGGAAACCAAAGAGTCGAAGGAGCACAAATAATGTCCAGCAGCCCCAGCCGACGAATGAAGATCGGTGATTTCCTGCTTCGCCGTATCGAGGAAGCTGGCGTTCGGCACCTGTTCGGCGTTCCCGGCGACTATAACCTGGAGCTCTAGCAGCAGCTCCAGGACTCTGGCGCGCTGAAATGGATCGGCACATGCAATGAGTTGAACGCGTCCTATGCGGCGGACGGCTATGCGCGCCTGAACGGCCTGGGCGCGTTACTGGTGACGAACGGTGTCGGCGCCCTGAGTGCGATCAACGGTGTTGGCGGCTCCTATAGCGAGCACGTCCCGATCATCTGCATCGCTGGATCGATACCGCTCAGGTCCATCGACCGTGGCCTCGGGATGCATCACACGATGGCCGATGGGACCTATGACCACTTCCTCGACGCCTATGCACACGTCACCGCCGCGCACGCTAGGCTCACGCCACGCAACGCGGCCATCGAGATCGACACCCTGATCCTCACCGCGTGGCGGGAGAAGCTTCCAGTGTACATGGAGTTGCCGTCCGACATCGCCTACCTCGACATCGAGGTTCCGGCGGGTCCGCTCACGCTCGCCGACCCGCCCAGCGACCCGGAACGGCTGCGTTCGTGCATCGCCGCTATCGCGGCGAAGCTGTCCGCCGCCACTTCGGCGGCCATCCTGGTGGATGCGGACGCGGACCGGTTCGGCGCCGCATCCGAGCTCATGGAGCTGGCCGAGAAGATGCAGTCTCCAGTGGCAGTCATCAACGCAGCCAAAGCCGTGATCGACGAGACGTTCGCACATTACCTTGGCATCTACATCGGCAAGGCAAGCGAACCGCATGTACGCGAGGCGATCGAGACCAGCGACTGCCTGCTCTCCATCGGCTACCGGCCCCTCGAGGTGACCACGGGCGACTTCTCGGCTTCACTGCCCGAACACAATCCACGCCCGTGGCCACTCGGTGGACGTCGGCGATAACAATTATCAAGCGGTCACACTCAGAGAAGTTCTCAAGGGCGTTATCGACGCGGTCCCGCAAGTCAAGAAGCGCGCCCTACTCCATATTGCGGCCGCGATAGCGGCCGTTCACGCCGACGGCTCCGCCAGGCTGACTCAGGCTGCATACTGGCAGGCTATCCAGGGCTACCTTCGGCCCGGCGACGTCCTGTTCGTTGACAATGGCACCTCTTATGCTCTCTTCAACCTACAATTCCCGCCGAAATGCGCCTTCATCGGGTCAGTCAACTGGGGGTCGATCGGCTACTCGGTCGGCGCCATGCTCGGCACACTGACCGCGGCGCCGGAACGTCGTCACCTGCTTTTTGTGGGCGACGGCTCGTTTCAGGTTTCGGCGCAGGAGTTGTCGACTATCCTGCGACACGACTACAAACCGGTGATCTTCCTGATCAACAACGGCGGATACACTATCGAACGGGGCTACCTCGGCAAGACGGAGTCCTGCAATGACATCGCTAACTGGGCCTATGCCGATCTGCCGAAGGTATTCCGTCGCGACACCTCGGCGCGATCGTTCGTCGTCAAGACCAGCAGGGACCTGCAAGACGCCCTCAGCGCGCCGAACGATACGATGATATTCGTCGAATCCATTATGGACTCGAACGACGCTCTCGCGCCGGTCATTAATAGCAGCAACAAGGGAGCCGACCTCGACTACGGGCCTCGCGGTCCGCAACGTCGCGAGAACCTGCAGCTCCGCCCGACGAGGTGATCGAATAAGAATCAAACTTTGCGGCACCGCCGTTCGTCTATTATTGGCCCACCTCTGCCCGACCGGCATCCTCCAAGGTGCGGATATCCGCTCGGCCGGGCATGTGTTCACCTTCGACCGCGAACTCTTCCAACAGGGGCAGGGCTGTCCAAAATTCACAGACCCCGGCAGTTTTTTTGGCTCCCCGCGCAAGCTTCGGCACTCCTCGCGCCTTGCCTGCGGATTCCGATGATGTCGCCCAGGCATACCGATATGATGTCGCCCACGGTAACGAATTGATGTCGCCCACCATTCGGATTTGAAGCCCGCCCACCGTTCCGACATGAAGCCGCCCGGGGGTGGATGGCTCCCTGGCAGATGATTTCTGCCACTGACCATCGGGATGGTCAATTGCCTCCGAGCCTTGCGCAGAAGCTCGTTGTGCGAGGGACCAGTGCCAACCGTTATGAGTAGTAACCTTGGTGGGGGATTTGCTCACGCGCCTGATCGCTGCCCCGGTTGACGGGACCGGTGGCGCCTGGTTCCATCGCAACATCCGGCGAAGCGGAAGCGGGCTCTGCTGGGAAGCAACCCGCCGAGGAATAGCCGGTGGAGACTCACGACGATGAGGGCCGGTATGCATGCGCATGCCGGCCTTTCTTCGTCCCCTGAGCGGTCCCTTCCTTCCTTGCCTCATCGTGGTAGATTTCCCAATGCCTTGAAAATCCAAGCGACCGGGAAGGTGATGCAGACACGGTAAGCTCACAGACAGCTTCGCAACTTCCTCTCTTGCGGAGCTTCGTAGGTGATGCGCGTAGGTGCTTCTTCTCCACGCGAAGAGCGATCATCACACAGTCACTCCTCGGATGTTTTTGGTTTGCGCTTACGCCGCATGCTCTCGCCGGTGAGATTGATGCGGTGGGCGTTGTGGACGATGCGATCGAGGATGGCGTCGGCGTAGGTCGGATCTCCAATCAGGTCGTGCCATTTGTCGACCGGAATCTGGCTGCCGATGATGGTCGACCGGCGGCCGTAGCGTTCTTCGAGGATCTCGAGAAAGTCTTGTCGTGCAGCGCCATCCAGCGGCCGAAGTCCCCAATCGTCGAGTACAAGCAGATGCACACCACCGAGGGTCCGCAGGATGCGGGCATGGCGGCCGTCTCCGCGAGCAAGTGCAAGATCGGCGAGGAGCTTGGGAAAGCGTTGATAGAGGACCGAGCGGTTGTCGCGACAGGCCTTGTGACCGAGTGCGCACGCTAACCAACTCTTGCCGATTCCGGTTGGACCGCACAGAATCAAATTATCATGAGCATCGATCCAGCTCCCTTCTGCGAGCTTGTTGAACAGCGCACGATCGAGGCCGCGCGGAGCGCGGTAATCGATGTCCTCGATGACTGCCTGGTGACGCAACTTCGCGTAACGCAAGCGCGTGCGAAGCCTTTTGTCGTTGCGGTCAGTAATCTCCCGATCGAGCAGTAGACCGAGCCATTCAGCATGCGTCAACGTTGCGGCATCGCCGGATGATTCGAGCTCGCTGAATGCTTTCGCCATACCATGCAGGCCGAGTTGATGCAGCAAGTCGAGTGTTGGATGATTGAGCAAGTGCGATCTCCTAGTTGTAATAGCCTGAGCCACGGATGTTTTGGTGGATGACGATCGGCGTGCTGTCCGTGTAAGGCTTCTTTGCAGCTTGCCGATCGAGGTTTTTATCGAGGATGGAACGGACGGATCGATAGCTGAGGCCGTTGATGCCGATGGCGACCGCCGCAGCTGCCTCGAGCCGTTCACAGCCGAACGAGCGCTGCAGACCCAGGATGCCGACGCAAGCCCGGAAGCCCTGCTCCGGATGAGGCTTTCGCTCCAGGATGAGGTCGCACAGCGTCGCTGTAGATGCCCCGATGCTGGCGGCTTCTTGGCGGATGCGATCGAGCGTCCAGTTGGCATAGCGCTGATGACTGGATGGCATGTGCTCCCGGACGGTCGTGTGCCCGTGGTTGCCGCTCCCTCGTACATGGGCGGCAATCCGCTTCCCTTTGACGAAAATCTCGACGGTGCGGCCAGTGAACCGCACCTCGACTTCGCTGCGGGCATAGTTGTGGGGAACGCTGTAGAAGTGGTGCTCGACCTCGACATGGTAGTCGATGCCGACGCGCCGCCGGCGCCACTCCGCGAACACATACTGCTCTATCGGCAAGGGCTGGAGCGCTGGTCGATCAAGTTCTTCCAGGAGCTGCCGACGGGTTTTATCCAGGCGACGGATTGGCCGTTCTTCGTTGAGGCGCTGAAGCATCTCCCTGATCGCCGCGTTCACCTCCGAGAGGCTATAGAAGACGCGGTTGCGCAGACGGCCAATGAGCCACCGCTCGACGATGCGAACGGCACCTTCAACTTTGGCCTTGTCGCGCGGGCGGCGTGGTCGGGTCGGCAGGATTGCAGTGCCGTAATGAGCCGCCATGTCAGCATAGGTTCGATTGACTTGGGGCTCGTAGAGACAAGCCTTGATGATGGCGACTTTGGCGTTATCAGGTACGATGAGGTGTGGGACGCCGCCGATCCACTCGAAGGCGCGGGTATGCGCTCCGATCCAGTCGATGAGATTCTCGCTCCAGCTCGCCTCTGCATACGTGAAGTTGGAAGCGCCCATCACCGCGACGAAGATGTGTGCGTCACGTACCTCGCCGGTCAGCCGGTCGATGATCACTGGAACGGTGTCGCCGGCATAATCGACGAACAGCTTCTCGCCACCCACATGGGTCTGGCGCATGGTGACCGAGAGCTTCGCCTCGAAGCTTCGGTACAGCTCAACAAAACGCGAATACCGGTACCCTTGCGGCTCACGTTCGATGTACTCCTCCCAGAGGATCATCAACGTGACGTGCTTGCGCTTCAGCTCGCGATGGATGGCTGCCCACTCTGGCTCGGAGTGACGTCGCCGGCTCAGCTTCGGCGCGGCATTGGCGAACAGCTTCGCCTCGAGCGCCTCGTCGGTCATCTCCTCCGGCAGCGGCCAGATCAGGCCGGAAGCCGCGAAGCGCTTAAGCGTCTCCCGCACCGTCGATGGTGCCACGCCAAGACGACGGGCAATCTCGCGGGTCAATACGCCACCGACAAACTTCAAGCTCAGAACTTCGCGCACCTGGCGCATGGCAGTCCTCTCTGCTGGCATTGGGTCCTCCTTTGGAAGCCAAAGGACCGGACCTGAGCGGGCCAGGAGAGGCAGCTACCCCGAGGAACAAAATCCTTCGGTATGGTGAGCAAAGGGTGAGCGACATCAACCGGAATGGTGGGCGGCTTCATGTCGGAACGGTGGGCGGCTTCATTCCGGAACGGTGGGCGGCTTCAAATCGGAATGGTGGGCGACATCACCCGGAATTCGCATCTGGTCGCCGGATCGAAATTTCAAAACGGCAGCAGCTGACTTCAAAGAAGCCGACTAAAGGCCCGCGGGACCCGAGCACGAGCGAAGCGAGTGCGAGGGGGACTGAACGTTGCTGCGTGTTCCTCCCATAGCGCAACGGGTCCCCTTCTCTGAGAAATTTGACGCGTGCTTCTGACAGGCCGAGGGTTGCTATTGGCCGAGGCCACGGGTCCCCTTTTGCTGCGTGGTGCAGCGGGGAAAGGCCCGGCGTCCGCGCTCTTGCACCACATACACTTCATCTCTTGGCCCGCGACATAACGCCCCCCGCAGCGGGCGCCTCGGTCGCCAGAATACTCCACAGCACGTTGCTCAGGTCCAATCCGGGATATTTGACCTTGTTCACGGCATCAGCGAGCGTCTCCAGACCGAACCTCCTCACCATGTCTCTCGACCCATAGGTCCGTCCGATCGAGGAGCCCGCGTGACCCGTGAGTGCGTCGTGCAGGTCCTCGCTAACGCGGGCAGCGCGCGCAGCATCTTTAAAGCCGTGTCGGAACGAGTGGAACACACTGTTCTTGATCCCTAATTGCCGCTTGTAATCTCCGAACCAGTGCGACCACGCGTCTCCGAAGC
>JASHYD010000611.1 GCA_030043175.1 Xanthobacteraceae bacterium
TTTCAAGCGCGTGGAGTTCGTCGAAGAGCTGCCGTACGGGAAGCACCGAAAACATACGCTCGACCAATGATCGAGGAGGTGAGGATATGCCGAATTTCATCTCAGGCACGAGAGCTATCGGAATGGCCCTCGGGTTGATCTCTGTCGCGATCCTTCCCGCGGCGGCCCAGGTGACCACCACCTCAGCAAAGTCCGACCTGCCTCGCATGCCCGATGGACATCCGGACTTGCAGGGCATGTACGACCTGGCCACGATGACGCCGCTTGAGCGGTGGCCCGGGGATCCGCCGTTCCTGACAAAGGAAAGAGCCGAAGTTCTGCAGCGAGCCGAGGCCGAGCGCAGGGCCAAAAGCGCCGGAGGTGACGAGCCCTTGCCGCCAGATCGTCCGCCGCCGCCGGTGGGCGGCGTCACCACCGAACCGAAATCGTTCTTTGAATTTCTGGAGAAGGCTGGAGGCGGCGCCGTCGGCGGCTATAATCGTTTCTGGCTCAACCAGGGCTCGGCTTACACCGAAGTCGGTGGGCAGATTCGAACATCCATCGTCGTTGATCCGCCGGATGGCAAGGTGCCTCCCTACAACGAAGCCGCGCGCAAGCGGATCGCGTTGGCTCGGGCAACGCCGACATCCACCGCTGACGACCGCCAGGATGGCACAGCTGCGCCGCTGGGCGCCTACGATAACCCGGAGCAGCTGCCGCTGAGCGAGCGCTGCCTGCTCGGATTCCTTTCCACCTCCGGACCGCCGGCGTTGCCGGACTATTTCTATAATGATCTGCATCAAATCGTGCAGACTCCTGACGCGATCCTGATTCTCACCGAGATGATTCACGACGCCCGCATCGTGCGGATGAACGCACAGCATCTTCCCAAAGCCATCCGCCGCTGGATGGGCGATTCAGTTGGGCATTGGGAGGGAGACGTGCTCGTTGTCGACACGACCAATTTCAATGACAAAACCCGGTTTCGTGAATCAACGGAAAACCTCCACGTCGTAGAGCGCTTCACGCGCGTCGACGCCAACACGCTGCTGTATCGCTTCACGATCGAAGACCCGGACACGTGGGATCGGCCCTGGAGCGGCGAGTACACCTGGCCTGCAACAGATAAGCCGATTTACGAGTATGCCTGTCACGAAGGCAACTATGCGCTTCGCGGCATGTTACAGGGTGCCCGGCGACAGGAGGCCGAGCAAGCAGCCGCGCAAACCAAAAACTAGCAGAAGCTCAGCTTCGTCGAGTGGCTGGCGGATACGGGCGGCAGCAGGCGTTGCACTGGGTTCTATCCGTTGGAACGTTCGCGCTTCAGCAAGGAGCATGGACAATGCATATCGGACGGAGGGATTTCATCACATTCCTCGGCGGCGCGGTTACGGCTTTTCCGATTACTTGGCTCGCCGCGCAGGCGCTGCAGAATGACCGGATTCGGGCGTTGCAGGTCCGCGCCCTGCGCCTACGGGCCGAAAACGCCGCCTCCATGATCGAGCAGTTCGTCAAGGGCATCGAGGCCCAGCTCGGCTGGACTGTGCAGGTGCCCTGGGACGCCGCCACATTTCAACAGCGGCGGATCGACGCCTGGCGCCTCCTGCGCCAGATGTCGGCGATTTCCGAGTTTGAGCAGATCGACCCGTCCGGCCTTGTGCAACTACGCGTCTCGCGCACCGAGCCGGATGAAGTCGAAAGCAGAATCGACGTCTCCCAGCACCCCAAGTTTCGCCACCCCTTGATGCACACGACCTATTGCGGCCCCGTCTACTTCGGGCACAACTCCGAGCCCCACACGACGCTGGCGCTAGCCGGCGCTCGCGACGCCGGCGTCAGCGTCGCCGAGGTCAAGCTGACCTTCATGGGGGACCTGATGTCGATGATCAAGGTAGGTAAGCACGGTCTTGCCTATGTGGTCGACGCGGAGGGCCGCCTCATCGCCCATCCCGACATCAGCATGGTGCTGCGAAACACGGACCTGTCGGGACTGCCGCAAGTGCAGGCGGCGCGCGCCGCGCCCGCAGAACCGGTGCAGGTTGTGAATGACATCAACGGCCGCGAACTGCTCGTCGCCTATGCGAAGGTCGAGCCGACCGGCTGGCTGCTTTTCGTGGAAATCCCCCTCGATGAGGCTAGTGCGCTCGCGGAATAGGGCGATAGTGATCGACGTTTTGTCAATGTCTCTTGTGGGTCAGCAACGGCCGCGCTGGCCACTCGCGTGACACGTCCGCAGTACCTCGGATACCTGCCGACCTGCCGCGTCGCGCAAGTGGGCAGCCTTGGGCCAGGAGGAGACATTAGGGTAGTGGCTCATATTGAAATTTCGGCAAGCTCTATTTCCATCGGACGCGATCGGCGGTGCACGGCTTTTCAAGTTCCTCGAAGTGGGCTAGCAGCGCGTTTCGCGTCGTGCGAAACGTGACTACCAAGTTCCAGTTCGGCGACGATTTTGGGCTGACGAGCAATGTTCCGTTCACGCGTCCTGACATGGTGGCGGCCGTCGAAAGACGTTCCAGGAGACTGGTATGGTCTCGATTTTAAGATTCTAACTTCCGCTCGAAAATCGATCTCCGTTACGTCGCTCCAACGTGTTCCCCGCCGGGCAGGTCAGACACCAGGTCAGACCCGAAGGTGCATAGTTTAGATCAACCGTACCACCCAGACTGCTTTTCGCCATTCTTTCTATAACGGTTGTGCCGAACCCGCACCGCTTCGGCGCAGACACGGTCGGCCCTTCGTGTTCTGTCCAACTCATGGTGAAGGCGTTATCACTAAAATTCCAGCGAAGCTCCACACGACCTTTATCCGTCGAAAGCGCCCCGTATTTCCCGGCATTGGTAGCAAGTTCATTGAGCGCGAGCCCGATCGCCTGCGCCGCGGCCGTGTTGAAGCGCAGCTTCGGGCCATCCAGGACAATACGAGAACCAATCAGATCGGCGAAATGCGAGAGTTGGGCGCGCACCAACTCCTCGACATCAACTCCCTTCCACTCGTTCCGGAACAGCAGGTCCTGGTTGGCTGAAAGGGCGCGGATGCGCTCGGAGAAGCGCCCTGCGAAATCTTGGGGACTCTCTGCCGCTGTGCGATGCGCGATAGCGTCTACGACGGTGAGGATATTCTTAACTCGATGATTCATTTCGCGGACCAAGAGATGCTCCCTTTCCTCCTGCTGCTTGCGTTCGGTGATATCGAACGCGAGACCGGCCATCCGCACCGGTTTCCCATCCTCAAATGTGGCGTTCCCCTTCCCGCGAATCCAATGCACGGTCTCGTCCGGCCATAGCGTGCGAAACTCGACGTCGTAGTCTTCCTTACCGCCGCTCTCCAGGCAGGCTCGGGCGGCCCGGTCGGTGCGCTCGCGATCATCAGGGTGGACCGCGGCCAAAAAACGTGCATAGCTCATCTGGTCCTCCGGCGGGATGCCTAAGAGCTGACTGTTGATCGGCGACCACTCGACGCGATCAGTTGCGATTTGCCAGTCCCAATAACCGATCTGCGCGCGGTCAGCGATAAAACGCATCCGCTCCTCGCTTTCGCGCAGGCGCTCCTCTGCCACCTTGCGCCTGGTGATGTCCTGGACCGTGGCGAAAGCGCTCTCGACCCACACGCGACTCCCAACGCCCTCAAAATGCGCAAGCCAACACACCTCTATCCAGCGAAGCCCTCCGTCCAGATGCGGAACCCGGTACTCATGCGCAGAACTGTTCGCCTCGGCGGGATCAAAGGCCGCCGCACGGTCCGCCCAGAACCTTTCAGCGTCGTCAGGATGCACCAACTTTTTGATGCCACCGACCGGAAATTCGTCGGCGACAACGTCAAAAATTTCCTTGAAGCGCGGATCAACCGAAGCCACGCGGCGACGCGGATCGTATTCCCACCACCCCAGCCGAGCTGCATCGAGGGCAAATTGCAGACGATCTTTGCCGGCTTGCAGTTTTTGCTCAAGGACACGGATGTGCCACACGAAAGTCGCCACTAGCCAAACAACGCCAACGGCGAGACCCCGATTCAGCAAAACCTTCCAATCGGAAGGTCCGTTAGGGATCGAAATCCAGTCTCCGATGATGATGAGCGGCGTCGCCAGCAGGGCAAGCGCGAGCGCGGCCTTCCGTTGGGAAAACCAGTAGCCGATGAGGACCACCACCACATAGAAAATCGTAGCTGAGATTATTTCCGGAGTGATGGTTTCGAAGATCAGCCCACCCGCCGCAGCTAAGGCAACGGCAATGAACGGGCCTGCCCGGGACACATATCTACTGAACATACCGATGAGCACTCCCAAACTGTTGGTCCCTAAAAACCGATAGGACCTTCCCAACGTGAGGGTGACTTGGGATAAGTGGAAGGTCGCTAAGTCCGGAACGTT
>JASHYD010000612.1 GCA_030043175.1 Xanthobacteraceae bacterium
TATAGCGCCCGTGCTGGAAGTTGTTCCTGTTACCCTTCGGCGCCCCCGTCGATCGTCCGCCGTGCACCCGGCATCGACCGTTCGGCATTGCCGCCTGCTGGCACGGTTGCCCAGTCGTCCGGCAGTGGGCACCGCATCTCGGGCTGAACTGCATAGGCAATTTGCGCTGCATGGGGTTGACCCTCGATTTTGGCATGATCCCCTGCCCCCGACGTCCCGACCATGCCCACCACCGCCTGACCGCCGGAATGAAACGTGGACATGCTCAACCGTCATCTTCTGCTGGCCCTTGCCACGATGGCGGTTGAGCGCCTCAAGCAGCATGGCGAAGGTGCGGGAGAGCTTGCCGGCATGCGCGAGATTCTCACGCCGCGCCTTGCTCATCTTCTCACCAAATTCGCACCCGGTTCTTCGGTGAAAGGTAAAGCTTATCGATTGGCTTCACATTGAATGCTTTGTACCATGTGTCCATATTCCGCAGCACGCCATTGACGCGATACTGCTCCGGCGCGTGAGGATCGGACACTATCTGTTGTCGAATCGAGGCATCGGTTGATTTCTCGCGCCAACTCTGGGCATAGCTCAGAAAGAAACGCTGGTCGCCGGTGAGACCATCGATGACTGGCGCTGGCTTGTCACAAATGAAATGATGATAGGCGTCGAGCGCAACCAATGCACCGGCGAGATCGGCAATGTTCTCGCCCAGGGTGAGATTGCCTTTCACGTGCGCACGAGCCAGCGGCGCATAGCCATCGAATTGCCGGACAAGTTGCGCGGCGCGCGCTTTAAATTGACGGGCGTCCGCCTGCGTCCACCAGGCTGAGAGTTTGCCTTTGCCGTCATACTTGCGTCCCTGATCGTCAAACGCATGGATCATTTCGTGGCCGATCAAGGCGCCCATGCCGCCGTAATTGACTGCCGGATCGGCGCCGGGATCGAAGAAGGGGAGTTGGAGCATCCCGGCGGGAAGGATCATCTCATTCAGATTGTCGTCATAAAATGCATTTACCGTCTGTGGACTCGTGTCCCATTCGTTGCGATCGACGCGCGAGTGCAATCGCTTGACGTTCATCAGCCAGTCAAACTTCAACGCGGCTTGGATATTTCCGATGAGATCGTCAGGCGCACCTCCAGGCCTGAGTAGTCCTGCCATTTGTCCGGATAGCCAATCTTAACATTCAGGCGTGCAAGCTTGTCCAAAGCCTTGCGCTTGGTCCGTTGGCTCATCCAATTGAGGCGCTCGATACGTGCCTTGAGGGCGAGGCGAAGTTCTGCTGTCAACTCGGCGATCTGGGCCTTGGTCTCTGGCGAAAAATAGCGTGCCACATAAGCCCGCCCCACTGCCTGCCCCATGGCATCATCGATCGCGTCGACGGCCCGCCTCCAGCGCTCCGGTTGTTCGGCAACGCCCATCATGAATTTGTCATGGAAGGCGAAATTGGCGTCGACGAAACGCTTCGAGAGATATGGTGCCGCGGCATCGGCAAGATGGAAGGCCTGCCAGGCCTTGAGCGTATGCAGCGGCGTGCGCGCGTAGATAGCCGCGATCTTCGGAACAGCAGTTTTCTCAACTACAACCAGATGCTCGATGCGTCCAAGATCGGCGTTCGCCAAAAGCCGGCGCCACGGGAACGGCGCAGACTTCTCAAGGGCAGATACCGTCACGGGATTGTAGGTCTTGTTCGGGTCGCTCCGTTCCGTTTCGGTCCAAGTTACTCGAGCAATGGCGGTCTCGAAGGCGAGAATTGCGGCCGCCGTTTTCGCAGGGGCCTGCCAGTCGATCATTCTGAGGAGTTGCGTCATGTACCTGAGGTACGGCGTCTTTTTGTCGCCAAGCCTCGGCGCCACGTAGTAGTCGCGGTCGAGGCCAAGACCTCCTTGGCCGATCAAAACCACGTACCTACCGCGTGCGGCGTCGTGAAGACCGATCTCCAAGCTGAAAACGGAATCGAAAAACGATCGGCGACTCGCGCCCATAAGATCGACCAATTCCGCCCGGCTGGACGTAGACCGGATCATCGCAATGAGTGCAACGATCGGTCGGACGTCGAGCGCCTCGGCGCGTGCCTCGTCCATGAAAGCTGCATAGAAATCGCCGATCTTGGATGCATCTGCTTGTGCAGACGGGGCATCCCTCTGCCGCGCCTGTTCAAGTATCTTCCGGATACGGGCCTCCGCGGTCATCCTCAGGACGGTGGAAGGCCCAATCGAACTGCGATCGGCCGGAATCACAACGCGGTCATACCAGCCGCCGTTGGCATATCGGAAAAAATCGTCGCCGGGCTTCTTTGCGAAATTCGCTCCAGTGAAATCGAATCCCCAGCCTCTGCTCGCCGCTGGAGGGTAGTTTAAGGCTAGCCCTATGGGGGCTATACTCTGCGACGCGCAGATGACGAGAGCAACGGCCGCGATACGGCAGGTCAGGTTCAACATAGCCTCTGCCCGTCTGATTTACCCCTGTAGCCGGCGGGGACACGATGGGGCCGTCAAATCAGTCGATGACCCAACAAGCCCATCCGATCCGGGGAACGACAAAATGAACACGCATCTCACTATCCGCGCGATCCTCGCCGCTGCCGCCCTTTCCGCAGTCATCGTGTGTGGAAGGTTAATGCCGCGCGCATTACCAAACTAATATTGCGCTACCAGCGCGTAGCATGAACATTTGCTTACGCTACGTGGAATCCTTCTAAATGCTGCCTTCGAGGCTATCGGGATGATTTTTTATGACATCAGCGCCGCGTCAGCCGCCGCGCCATTTCCATGCCCGGGCGCTCAACTGTCCGGTACAACAATTCCGCCGCCGGAATCGTCACGGCGAGCGTAAAGCACGTCGTGAGGAGGCCGCCCGCGAGCGTGTTGCTGCCGAATGCCATGTATCCGAGATGGATCGCCAGCACGTGCAGCAGATAGGCACCATACGAGCGCTGGCCCAGATAGACCAGCGGTCCGTAAGTGAGCACGCGACGCATGACGCCTTCCTGAAGCGTCACGTGGGCGACCAAATAAGTCGCCACGACGGCGACGGCCGGCAACACCTCGACATATCGCAGCATCACGAACAGCGCGACGACGAACCCCAATGGCACCGCTGCCGGCACCCGCGTCAGGGTCGCGATCACCGCGTAGGCGGCCGGCCATTCGAGCAGTTGGGCCAATATGACGCCGGCCAGGATTGCGCAATAGGCGTGCGCTGTGAACGATCCTTGCGCGATCAACAGCGCGGCGGTCACCGCCGTTGCGCCGAACCGCCAGGCGTCGCTCTTGATGAGCAAGAACACGACCAAGGGAAAGAACACATAGAACTTCGTCTCGATGCCAATAATCCACGAATGAACGAAGATCGTGAACACGTTGGTATGGGCATATTCCGGCATCAGGGTGAGATAATAGGGCAGCCTCACCATGAACAATTGGTATTCATCGGCGAGCGGCGGCAGCGAATAGAGTGCGACCCAATAGATCAGTATCGCGGCGGCGTAGCCCGGCACGATGCGAAAAAAGCGCCTGATCAGGAACGGGCGAAACGCGATCGTACCGGCTTTGCGGTCCTCCCGGATCAGCAGCATCGTCACCAGATAGCCGCTGATTGCGAAGAACACCCACACCGCCGTCCATCCTTGCAGATAGGAGAACAACGGCACCGCTGGAAC